>NZ_JBEZLA010000029.1:0-87901 GCF_040651925.1 Streptomyces sp. NPDC048349
TAGCGGTCCGATGATTTCCCATGCCTGATCGGTCAGTTCATGACGTCGCACCACGAACGGAGTAACGACCGATCGACATTGCGGACACGCCCTAGCACCCGCGGGCAAGCAGGCCGTCCTGCCCCCGTGGCGTACTCCGTGTGACGGGCACCGGTGGGACGCTCCAGGTTCGGTGGCGCAGACCTCCACCAGCGCCTTCCTCACGATCCTCAAAGCCGGTGCCCCCTCTCGCCTGCGGGCGGGAGGGGGCACATCCGTGCGTCGGAGGGGTCAGCTCTTCTCCCCGACTGCGGCCCGCAGCCAATCGAGAGTTCCCTGTCCCAGCAGTTCGTCGGCGAGTCTCCGGCCGGTCTCGGTCGTGAGCCTGCCCTGACTGTTGTCGATCCACCGCTGCGCCGCCTCGTAGCCCTGCGCTCGGTACTCGATGCCCTGCAACAGGCACTCCAGCTTGTCGGCGTCGCGCGCACAGACGGCCTCGGCAGAGTCCTTGCCCTCGTACTCGGCGACGAGTTCCTGGATCGTCGCAGCCAGCAACTCGGGCATGCCCGCCGTCTGGTCGGCGGTCACGGCCTCGGCGTCGGCGCCCGTCGAGTACTTCTTCCCGAGGTGGTTCACATCCCCGGTGCGGGACTCCTGGGTGTCGTGCCACACGGCGAGAAACGCGGCTCGCGCCGGATCGGCACCCTCCAGCTTCGCGATGATCGACGCGATGAGAGAGGTCCGCCACGAGTGCTCGGCGACGCTTTCGGGGTGCTTGACGCCGGCCATCCACCAGCCCGTGCGGGCCGCGTTCTTCAGGGTGCCCGCCTCGAAGAGGAAGCGCGCTACCGCGGACAGGTCGTCAGCCACGTGTGTTCTCCTTCTCACGCCTCGGCCAGGCGGATGGCGTATCGAATACCTTCGAGTTCTCGACGCGCGCGCGTCGTGGGCTCGGTGCCATCCAACAGCATGGGCAGACGGTGACGCAGGGAGCTCCCGGCAGCGGAGGCGCGGAGCAGACCCGGACGGGCGGCCAGCAGGGCCCAGAGCGTGTGCACATTCAGGTCGAAGAAGCCATGGTCGGGGTCCAGTCCGGTAGCCAGGTGCTGGAGCAGTTTGTGGCCGTGCCAGGAGGGCGTGCCGGTGGTGGCGATGAACTCGTCTGACGGCTGGAGGTGGGAGGACTCGCCGATCCAGTACGCCCAGTAGTTCAGGTTCGCCGCTTCACCCGCGTCGTCGTCCTCCAGGGTTGTGGTGATGAAGTGCTGCATGCGGTCCCGGTCCCCCTGCCGGGCCGCGACGGCGGCGATCGACCTCGCAGCAAGCCAGCGGGTCAGCCAGTCGTCCGGTCGTTCAGCGTGCTGCTGCCGGCCGAGCCACCTCGGCGTGTCGGACGCATCGTCGTATCCGGCAAGGTAGAGGGCTTGGCGGCGGAGAAGGAAGTCGCCGCCACGGGCCTCCTCGGCCGTGCGCCTCACCCGCCGGAAGAACTGGCGTCGGTCATCCGCTGACAGCTGGGGCCGGGCGGGGGCTGGGCCACGCCGAGGCCGGGCTGAGAGGTCGAGGTCTCTCATGGGCTCAGGAGTGATCCCGTTGAGTGGCCAGGCCAGTACCTCGACGAGGTCGCGCTGCAGCACCCGGGCGCCGAGAGGGCTGTCAGTGGTGGGCCCGTCGTCGAGGAGGCTCCCGAGGAGCACGTCTGCTTCCAAGCCGTTGTCGAGGGCGCAGAGCAAGACGGGGCGCACGCCCATGCGGAGGAGTCGATGTCGGTAGGCGAGCATTTGCCCCACGGCGAGCGACGTCAAAGGGCGTCGTCCCGATTCCCAGCCCGCGACCGTGTCGGTAGACACCCGAAAGGCCTCAGCCAGTGAGTCCTGCGTGTGGCCGAGCTGCTCGCGGATCACGCGGAAGATGTAGCCGGACACTATGCCGGTGCGACCGCGGTGAGGTGTTCCCTGACCGCGGGTCAGGGTGCTCCGGCCGTCACTCCCCATGGCGCCTCCTCCGACAGCTGAAGCTCCCAAATTACCCGCACTGTTGGTCAGTTCTCGCGCGAAGAACAGCTTCCTAGGATCGTCTCACCACCCGCTGATGACGGTAGGGAGTGACCCCATGACCAGCGGCACAACGTCTCACTGCACCCACGGCGTGCGCAGCATCGACACCCCGGGCGGCACACCTTCAGGGGTCCGCGCGGTCGGCGCGCCCAGCGCCGACTCCTCGACCGGGCGCGGGTCGGCTGGGAGCGGTTCACCGGCGCCGACAGGAGGCCGTCCGATGGGTGAACACCAGCCCCACCGCCTACTCCGCAAGCGCGTCCGCGACATCGCCTCCGGCTCCGAGGGCGAGCTGATGGCCGTCGTCACGGAGAACGTCTCCGACACCGGGTTCGAACGCCTCATGGACCTTGCGTACATCCGGCTTCCGTCCGGACTGGAGATGACCACCGCGGTGGACAACATCGAGGCGGCTGGCCGGTGAGCAAGCACGGCACGTTCGGCAGGTCTTGTACGTGCTGATCGTGCTCGGCGTCCTTGCCGCGCTCGTCGCCGGCACGACTCACCAGGACTCCCGCCCCAGCCGAGGGCGGGCCCGCACATTCCTGCACACGATCGAGGGAGACACCATGTCCAGTCCGTACCCGCCCCCGCCGTGCAGCGCCGGCAGGGGCGAGACCCCGCCACCCCCCGCGTACTCCGGCAGCACCACGCTGGTCGCCGCACCGACCACGCCCCGCGCCCTGCTCTCCGACGCCGACTTCACCGCGGTGACGCACACCATCCTGGACAACAACCCAGGGATGGGCCCCCTCGTCGCGGGCCGCATCCTGGTCGAGGCACTCGCCTTCCTCGCCACCGCCGCGCGCACCAAGGGCGGCCTCGTCCCCTCCCGCGTGGTCGACGAGGGGTGGCACGCCCTGATCCTGCACACCGGCCTCTACCAGAGTCTGTGCGCGCGGCTCGGCGGCTTCGTCCACCACATCCCGGAACGCCCCGACCCGGGCCGCCGCTCGAACGGCACCATCGAGCGCACGATCGCCGCGATCGAAGCGGCCGGCTATGCAGTCGACCGCGGCCTGTGGCGAGGACCGGCCGACACCACGGTCCTCGTGGCAGCGAACTGCCAGCACTCGGGCCCGGAGGGGCCCATCGTCATCATCCCGAAGCCCAAGGGCTGAGGCGTAGGCTCCGGGCATGAGCGAGTGGATCGATCCCAGGTACGACGACGTGGTGGCGGAGCTCCGTGAGCAGCAGGCCGAGCCGGACCGACGGGGGCCTCAACCGGTACGTGGGTTCCTGGTGCCGGAGCCCGACGAGTCCTGATCTGCAGGACCAGCCCCGACCGGTCGTCCCCCGTCGGCCGAAGCTGCTGATCGTCCAGGCGGACGAGACCTTCGAGCTGTGCCGTTCCGCCTGGCCGCGGCCCCGCTCCGCCTCGGTCCGGTGGGGCGCGCCGCGGGTGCGCCCCACCGGACCAGGGGGGTCCCGGGTTACGGAGCCTCGTAGAGGGCGTCGATCAGGGAGCCGTACTTCTGCCGGACCACCCGCCGGCGCAGCTTCAGCGAGGGGGTGAGCTCCCCCGAGTCGGGTCCCCACTCCTCGGTGAGCACCCGGTACCGCTTGATCTGCTCGGTCCGGTTGAGCCGCGCGTTGGCGTCCTCCACGGCGCGGGCGATCTCCGCCCGGACGGCGGGGTCCTCGGCGAGCTCGGCGAGGGAGGCGGCCCCGATGCCCCGGGCCGCCGCCCACGCGGGGGCCAGCTCCGGGTCCAGGACCAGCAGGGCGACCAGGTAGGAGCGGCCGTCGCCGTGGACCAGGGCCTGGCCGATCAGCGGGTGCTCCTTGACGGTGTTCTCCACCAGTGCCGGCGAGACGTTCTTGCCGTTGGAGGTGATGATCAGCTCCTTCTTGCGGTCGGTCAGCCAGAGGAACCCGTCCTCGTCGAGCCGGCCGATGTCCCCGGTCGGGAACCAGCCCTCGTCGTCCGCCGCGCTCTCCACCGAGCCGTCGGGCCGCAGGTAGCCGCCGAAGACGGTCTCGCCGCGGGTCAGGATCTCCCCGTCCCCGGCGAGCCGCAGCTCGAGCCCCTCGATCGGGCGGCCCACCGAACCCAGCCGGAAGCCGGACGGGCTGTTGACCGTGCACACGCCGGAGGTCTCGGTCAGGCCCCAGGCGTCCATGATGGTGATCCCCCAGCCCGCCCAGAAGCGCACCACGTCGATCGGCATCGGGGCCGTGGCGCTCGCCGTCCAGACGAGGCGGTCCAGCCCGGCCAGGCGCAGCAGCGGGTCCAGCACGCGCTCCTTCGCGGTGGCGTACGAGGCTTCGAGCGCCGCCGGTACCTCCACCCCGCGCTCCCGGTGGCCGGCGCGGGCCCGGGCGAGGTCGTTCGCGGCCCCGATGGCCGCGCGCTGCTCCTCGGGCAGCGTCCCCAGGACCGCCTTGACCCCGGCGGCGAGCTTCTCCCAGACCCGGGGCACGCCGAAGAACTGCACCGGGCGCAGTTCGCGGACCACCCCGGCCACGGCGGCCGGGTCGGCGCACAGCCGTACGTGCGCGGCGCGCAGCAGCGGCAGGTAGATGCCGAGGACCCGCTCCGCGATGTGCGCGAAGGGCAGGTAGCAGATGTGCTCGGCGTGCTCGGGCAGCTCGACGTTGCGGTCCAGGCGCACCGCCTGGAGCATGAGGTTGCGGTGGGTGAGGCGGACGCCCTTGGGGTCACCGGTGGTGCCGGAGGTGTAGACGACGGTCAGCGGGTCCTCCGGGTCGGTCTCCTGCCAGCCCTTCTCGAAGGCGTCGGCGCGGTGCAGCCGGGCGCCGCTCGCGTACAGGGAGCCGTAGCTGCGGTGCGGGCCGGCCTGCGCGGCCTCGGCCACGACCAGCCGTTCCAGGGGCACGTCGGCCTCGGCCAGCAGCGGCTCCCACCGGACGAGCTCGCGGGCGCCCTCGACGACGGCCACCCTGGCCCGGCTGTGGCGGGCGATGTGGGCGATCTGCTCGGGCGCGGAGGTCCCGTACACGGTGACGGGGACGGCGCCGAGGTGGACGAGGGCGAGGTCGCTCAGCCAGTGCTCGGGGCGGTTGCCCATCATCATCAGCACGTGCTCGCCGCGCTCGACCCCGAGGGCGGCGTATCCGGAGGCGAGGACGGACACCTGGCGGCGCACCTCGCTCCAGGTGAGGGTCGTCCACGGGGCCGCTTCGGGGCCGGCGCGCCACGAGAGGGCGGGCAGTTCGCCGTACTCGGCGGCGTTGCGGGCCAGCAGGGCGGGGAGGGTGAGCTCCTCGGGTCGTCCGGGCAGTCGCAGGTTCGTGGTCATGGGCAGCTCCTGGCCGTTTCACATCGTTGGTGCGACAGCAATACTGTTGAACCCAAGCTGTGGAGCAGAGAGCGAGGCGCAGACGATGGCCGACCAGGCACCCGAGCCGATGCTCACCGTGGACGAGCTGGCGGCCCGGGCGGGCGTCACCGTCCGCACCGTACGGTTCTACAGCACGCGCGGGCTTTTGCCCCCTCCCGTGATCGGCCCTCGTCGTGTGGGGCACTACGGCCCGGAGCACCTCTCACGGCTGGCGCTGATCGAGGAGTTGCAGCACCAGGGCATGACGCTGTCCGCCATCGAGCGCTACCTGGACGCGCTGCCCGACGATCTGAGCGCCCACGATCTGGCGATCCACCGTGCCCTGGTGGCCAGTTGGGCTCCGGACGCAGCCCAGGAGATCTCCCGGGCGGAGCTGGAGAAGCGGGCGGGGCGGAGCCTGTCGGACACGGACGTGCGGCGGCTGGCGGCGATGAACGTGCTCGCCGCCTCGGGGGACGGCTTCCGGGTGGACGTCGGGCTGCTGCGGCTGGGGGTCGCGCTGCTCGACGTACCGATCGCGCACGAGACGATCCTGGCGGCGCGCACGGTGCTGGTGGAACACACCAGGTCGGCGGCGCACGAGCTGACGGCGCTGTTCCGCGACGAGGTGTGGGGGCCGTTCACGCGGGGCGAGAGCGATCCGGAGCGGGTGGAGTCGATGAAGGCGCTCTCCGCGCACATGCAGCCGATGGTGGTGCAGGCGCTGGTGACGGCCTTCCAGCGCTCGCTGCGGGAGGAACTGCGGGCGGCTTTCGTCTCCGGCGGCGGCACAGCGGCCGAGGGCTCCTGACCGAGCGGCCCCGACCCCTTCTGGGTAGGCTGGAAACGCCTTTCCGCGCCCCGCCGTGCCTCCGTCGAGCAGTGCACGGTCGAGCAGTGCACGAGCGCCTCCGTGAGGGAGATCGCTTCCATGGACCTCAACACCATCACCGACGTCGTGCGCCGGCCGGCGGACCGGCCGGGGGTGCACTGGCGCGAGGGGGACGCCTGGCTCGCGGGCGGCACCTGGCTGTTCTCCGCCGAGCAGCCGGGCCTGCGCCGCCTCGTCGACCTGACGTCGCTGCCCTGGGAGCCGCTCGTCCCGAGCGGCGCCGGCCTCGAGATCGGGGCCACGTGCACCATCCGCGAGCTGTACGCCTTCGCGCCACCGCAGGACTGGCCCGCGGCCGGGCTCATCCCGGCGTCCTGCGAGGCCTTCCTCTCCTCGTTCAAGGTGTGGAACGCGGCCACCGTCGGCGGGAACATCTGCCTGTCCCTGCCGGCGGGACCGATGATCACCCTCACGGTCGCGCTGGAGGCGCGCTACGAACTGTGGGCCCCCGACGGGTCCGTGCGCACCGTGGACGCCCTCGGCTTCGTGACCGGGAACAACCGGAACGTGCTCGCGCCCGGGGAGCTGCTGCGCCGCGTCGAGATTCCGGCGCACGCCCTGCGCAAACGCTGCGCGCACCGCCGCTTCTCACTGACCCGCCTGGGCCGCTCGACCGTGTTCCTGATCGGTACGCACACACCCGGGACGAGCGATCTGCTGCTCACCGTCACCGCCGGCACCACGCGCCCGGTGCGGTTCGCCTTCGCCTCCATGCCCGATGCCGGCACCCTGCGGCAGAGCATCGACGCGATCCCCGCCGACGTCTGGTTCGCCGACCCCAACGGGACCCCCGACCACCGGCGCCATCTGACACGGCACTTCGCCGAGGAGATCCGCGGCGAACTCATCGCCAAGAGCGCGGCATGACGTACCGGGTGAACGGACGGAGCTTCGACGAGGAACCGGCCCCCGGCCAGTGTCTGCGCACCTTCCTGCGCGCACTGGGCCACTTCGGCGTCAAGAAGGGGTGCGACGCGGGCGACTGCGGTGCGTGCACGGTGTGGATGGACGGGGCGCCGGTGCACAGCTGCATCACCCCCGCCTTCCGTGCGGACGGCCGCGAGGTGACCACGATCGAGGGCCTCGGCGCACCCGGCGACCTGCATCCGGTGCAGCGGCGCTTCCGCGACGCCCCGGGGTTCCAGTGCGGTTTCTGCACCGCGGGGATGATCATGACTGCGGCGACGTTCACCGAGGCCCAGAAGGCGGACCTGCCACGGGCGTTGAAGGGGAACCTCTGCCGTTGCACCGGCTACCGGTCGATCGAGGACGCGGTGAGGGGCGTGAGCGCCGTGCAGAGCGCCGCGCCCGGAAAGACCGTCGGGACGAGCGTCGGCGCGCCGGCGGCCGAGGACGTGGTGACCGGCCGGGCCGAGTTCACGATGGACACGCAACGGGAAGGCATGCTGCACCTCAAAGTGCTGCACTCGCCGCACGCGCACGCCCGCATCCTCTCGATCGACCGGTCCGCGGCGCTCGCGGTCCCCGGTGTGCACCGCGTCTACACGTGGCAGGACGTGCCGCGCAGGCGGTTCACCACCGCGATCCACACCGACCACCTGGTCGATCCGGACGACACCTACGTCCTCGACGACACGGTCCGCTTCGTCGGCCAGCGCGTGGCCGTCGTCCTCGCCGACACGGTCGGGGCGGCCGAGGAAGGCTGCCGCAGGCTCCGCGTGGAGTACGAGGTGCTGCCCGCGGTCTTCGACCCCGAGGCCGCCATGGCCGACGGGGCACCCCAACTGCACTGCTCGCACGATCCGTTCGTCCGGGACTGCGTCCACAACCTGCTGCTGGAGATCCACTCGCACATCGGCGACGTCGACGCGGGGTTCGCCACGGCCGACGTGGTCCACGAGGCCACGTACTCCTCACCGCGGGTGCAGCACGCGCACCTCGAGACCCACGGCTCCATCGCCTGGATGGAGGACGGCAGGCTGAACGTCCGCACCAGTTCGCAGTCCCCCTCGATCGCGAAGGCCAAACTCTCCTACCTGTTCGCACTGCGCCCGGACCAGGTGCGCGTGTTCAGCAAGCGCGTCGGCGGCGGTTTCGGCGGCAAGCAGGAGGTCATCTCGGAGGACCTGGCGGCGCTCGCCGCCCTGGACACGGGGCGGCCCGTCTGCTTCGAGTACACGCGCGAGGAGGAGTTCACCACGGCCTCGCCCCGGCACCCGATGAAGCTGACGGTCACGCTCGGTGCGAAGGCGGACGGCACGCTCACCGCCTTCCAGGTCCGCAACGTGTCCAACACGGGCGCCTACGGCAACCACGGCGGCGAGACCCTCTACGCGGGCGGCGCCGCCGTCATGGCCTACCGCTGCCCCAACAAGAAGTACGACGCCTACTCGGTCTACACCAACACCGTTCCCAGCGGCGCACTGCGCGGCTACGGAATGACCCAGCCGGCCTTCGCCGTGGAGTGCGCGATGGACGAGCTGGCCCTGGCCCTGCACATGGATCCGCTCGAACTGCGCCGCCGCAACATCGTGCGCCCCGGCGATCAGCTCGTCGCGATGCACGAAGGCCCCGACGACGTGATGTTCAACGAGGACGGGCTCGCCAAGTGCATCGACCTCGTGGCCGGCGCCCTGGCCCGTACGGCCGACCAGCCCTCCCCCGGCCCGGGGTGGCTCGTCGGCGTCGGCGTGGCCTCCTCCCTGCACGAGACCGCGCCGCCGACCGAGCACATCTCCGAGGCCTGGCTCACGCTCGGCGATGACCTCGTGTACGAACTGGCCGTGGGCACCGTCGAATTCGGGGAGGGCACCTCGACCGCCCACGTCCAGATCGCCGCCCACCAGCTGGGCACGACGCCGTCGCGGATCCGCCTGGTGCAGTCCGACACCGACCGCACGGGATTCGACACGGGCGCCTTCGCGAGCGCCGGACTCTTCGTCGCGGGCAATGCGGTGCTCCGGGCCGCGGGCGCGGTGCGCGACCGCATCCTGGAGTTCGCCGCCGCGCACACGGGCGTCCACCCGGTGATGTGCTCGATGGACGACGACCACGTCGTCTGCGGGGACGAGCGCGTCCCGCTGGCCGAGCTCGTCGCCCTGGCCCGGGCCCGCGGGATCCGTTTCACCGCCGCCCGCAAGGCCTACGGCTCGCCCCGCAGCGTCACCTCCAACACCCAGGGCTTCCGCGTCGCCGTCCACCGGATGACGGGCGAGATCCGCATCCTCTACAGCGTCCACGCCGCCGACGCCGGTGTGGTCATCAACCCGGAGCAGGTCCGCGGCCAGGTGGACGGCGGTGTCGCCCAGGGCATCGGATTCGCGCTGACGGAGAACTTCCGGATGGACGCGGACGGCGCCATGGCCAACCCCAGCCTGCGCAACTACCGGATCCCTGCCTACGCCGACGTCCCCCGCACCGAACTGCTCCTGGTGGGCTCCTCGGACTCCGCCGGCCCCATGCGGGCGAAGGGCATGGCGGAGTGCTGCATCAACCCGGTGGCCCCCGCGCTGGCGAACGCCCTGCGCGACGCCACCGGCGTCCGCTACCGCGAGCTGCCCCTTACGCCGGAGAGGATCTACAGCCGGCTGGGCGAGGGCCGGCCGGCGGCGACGGGCCGCAGGCGATGACCACCGGGAACCGGTCGGACACGGCGGCGACCGTCATCATCGGCCGCACGGTCCGGCCCGGCATGGAGCGGGAGTACGCCCGGTGGCAGGAGGACGTCAACGCCGCCGCCGCCCGCTACCCCGGGCACCTGGGCGCCGAGGTGTCCCCGCCGACGGCGCTGCAACCCGACTGGGTCGTCGTCTACCGGTTCGACTCGGTGGCGCACCTGCAGGCGTGGCTCAACAGCGCCACCCGGCAGCGGCTGCTCGACATCGGCGAGAAGTACTTCGACGGTCCCGCGACCCAGCAGGTGATCAGCGGAGGTACCCAGCCGACGGACCCGCTCGTGACCGTCGTGGTGACCCACCGCGTCCGCCCGGACCAGGTCGAGGACTTCCTCGCGTGGCAGCGCCGCATGAGCCGGGAGGAGGGCAGGTTCGAGGGGTTCCGCGGCACCGAGATCTTCCGCCCCATCGAGGGCCTCCAGGACGAATGGACCACCCTGTACCGCTACGACAACGCCGAGCACCTCGACGCCTGGCTGACCTCGGAGAAGCGGCGGGAGGTCCTCGCCGAGGGGGAGAGGTTCCACGACTTCACCCTGCGCACGATCGACAACTCGTTCGGCAGCTGGTTCGCCTTCGAGGAGAACGGCAGTCCCGCCGCGCCGCCCTCGGAGACCAAGACCTCCCTCGCCGTCTGGGTCGGCCTCTACCCGACGGTCGTGCTGCTGACGCTCCTCCTGCATCCGCTGGGCATGCCGTTCTGGCTGGGGCTGCTCGTGGGAAACCTGCTGTCGAGCTTCACCATGAGCTTCCTCACGATGCCCCACTACGTGAACCGGCTGCTCAAGCGGTGGCTGTGGCCCGCACCGGAGGAGTCCGCGGTGCGGACCAACCTCGTCGGCCTCGGCATCGTCACCGCGGCGCTCGGGTTCTGGGCCGCCGTCTTCTACCTCGTGACGGAGCGGTTCTGGACCCTGCCCTGACCGCCACGGCGGGGGAAGGCCGGCCGGAGCGGCCGGCCTTCCCGGACCCCGCACTAGTCGCTGTACGTCTCGCCCCGCTCGGCCTTCGCCACGAGGGAGGCCGGCGGGGTGAAGCGCTCCCCGTACGTGGTGGCGAGCTCGCGCGCCCGGGCCACGAAGCCCGGCAGGCCGCCCTCGTAGCCGTTGATGTACTGGATCACGCCGCCGGTCCAGGCCGGGAAGCCGATGCCCATGATCGAGCCGATGTTCGCGTCGGCGATGGAGGTGAGCACGCCTTCGTCGAGGCAGCGGACGGTGTCCAGCGCCTCGGAGAAGAGCATCCGCTCCTTCATGTCCTCGAACGGGATCTCGTACCCCGGCTTGGTGAAGTGCTCGCGCAGGCCGGGCCAGATGCCCGCGCGCTTGCCCGCCTCGTCGTACGCGTAGAAGCCGGCCCCGCCGCTGCGCCCGGGGCGGCCGAACTCGTCGACCATCCGGTCGATGACCCCGTCGGCCGGGTGCTCGGCCCACGCGCGGCCCTCGGCCTCGAAGGCCTTGCGGGTCTCGTTGCGGATCTTGCGCGGGAGGGTGAGGGTGAGCTCGTCCATCAGCGAGAGCACCTTGGCCGGGTAGCCGGCCTGGGCGGCGGCCTGCTCGATCGAGGCGGGCTCGATGCCCTCGCCGACCATGGCCACGCCCTCGTTGATGAACTGGCCGATGACGCGCGAGGTGAAGAACCCGCGCGAGTCGTTGACCACGATCGGGGTCTTGTTGATCTGGCGGACCAGGTCGAAGGCGCGGGCGACGGCCTCGTCCCCGGTCCGCTCGCCCTTGATGATCTCGACCAGGGGCATCTTGTCGACCGGCGAGAAGAAGTGCAGGCCGATGAAGTCCGCGGCGCGCGACACCCCTTCCGCGAGGCCCGTAATGGGCAGCGTGGAGGTGTTGGAGCAGAGCAGCGCGTCCGGCGCGACGACGTCCTGGATCTCCTGGAACACCGTGTGCTTGAGGGCGGTGTCCTCGAAGACGGCCTCGATGACGGCGTCACAGCCCGCCAGGTCGGCCGCGTCGGCGGTGGGCGTGATCCGGGCGAGCAGCTCGGCGCGCTGGGCCTCGGTGGTGCGGCCGCGGGAGAGGGCCTTGTCGAGCAGCTTCTCGGAGTACGCCTTGCCCTTGGCGGCGGCCTCGGCGCTGACGTCCTTGAGCACCACCTCGATGCCCGCGCGGGCGCAGGAGTAGGCGATGCCCGCGCCCATCATGCCCGCGCCGAGGACGGCGACCTTGCGGACCGGGCGGGACCCGATCCCCTGCGGGCGGCTGCGGCCGGCGTTCACGGCCTGGAGGTCGAAGAAGAACGCCTGGATCATGTTCTTGGCGGTCTGGCCGGTGACCAGCTCGGTGAAGTAGCGGGCCTCGATGGTCAGCGCGGTCTCGAAGTCCACCTGGGTGCCCTCGACGGCGCAGGCCAGGATGTTGCGCGGGGCCGGGTACGGGGCCCCGTTCAGCTGCTTCTTCAGGTTGGCCGGGAAAGCCGGGAGGTTGGCGGCGAACCGCGGGTTGGACGGGGTGCCGCCCGGGATCTTGTAGCCGGGTACGTCCCAGGGCTGCTTGGACTCGGGGTTCGCGTCGATGAAGGCGCGGGCCTTGGCGAGCATCTCCTCGGGGGTCGCGGCCAGTTCGTGGACCAGGCCGTTCTCCAGGGCGCGCTGCGGGTTGTACTGGGTGCCCTGGAGCAGGACCTTGAGCAGCGCGTCGGCGATGCCCATCAGGCGCACGGTGCGGGTGACGCCGCCGCCGGCCGGCAGGAGGCCGAGGGTGACCTCGGGCAGGCCGATCTTGGAGCCGGGGGCGTCGAGGGCGACGCGGTGGTGGGAGGCGAGGCAGATCTCGTAACCGCCGCCCAGGGCGGCGCCGTTGATGGCGGCGACCACGGGCTTGCCGAGGGTCTCGATGCGGCGCAGGGAGCGCTTGATCTCGGTGCCGGTGTCGAAGGCGAGCTGCGCGTGCTCGGGGCGCAGCCGGACCATGTCCTTGAGGTCGCCGCCCGCGAAGAAGGTCTTCTTGGCGGAGGTGTAGATGATGCCGCGGATGGAGTCCTTCTCGGCCTCGGCGCGGTCGGCAATGGCCGCGATGGAGTCCTTGAAGGCCTGGTTCATCGTGTTGGCGGACTGGTCGGGGTCGTCGAGGACCAGGGTGACGATGCCGGTCTCGTCCTGTTCCCAGCGGATCGTGGTGGACTCGCTCATGTTCGCTACTTCCGTGTCGGAGGGGTCGGGGGATACAGGACGGTTCAGAGGCGCTCGACGATGGTGGCGACGCCCATGCCGCCGCCGACGCAGAGGGTGACGAGCCCGTAGCGCTTGTCCTGGCGCTCCAGTTCGTCGACGACCGTGCCGAGGATCATCGCGCCGGTGGCGCCGAGGGGGTGTCCGAGCGCGATGGCCCCGCCATTGACGTTGACCTTGTCGAGGGAGACGCCCATGTCCGCGACGAAGCGCAGGACGACGCCCGCGAAGGCCTCGTTGATCTCGATCAGGTCGATGTCGTCGATGGTCAGGCCGGCCTTGGAGAGGGCCTTGCGGGCGGCGGGGGCGGGGCCGGTGAGCATGATGGTGGGCTCGGAGCCGGAGACGGCCGCCGAGACGATCCGGGCGCGCGGCGTGAGCCCGCCGCGCTCCCCCGCCTCGCGGGAGCCGATGGCGACGAGCGAGGCGCCGTCGACGATGCCGGAGGAGTTGCCCGCGTGGTGGACGTGGTCGATCTTCTCGACCCAGTGGTACTTCTGCAGGGCGACAGCGTCGAAGCCGCCGAGTTCGCCGATGTCCGCGAAGGAGGGCTTGAGCTTGGCGAGGGTGTCCGCGGTCGTGCCCGGGCGGACGAACTCGTCGTGGTCCAGGACGACCAGGCCGTTGCGGTCGGTGACGGGGACCACGGACTTCGCGAAGCGCCCGTCCTTGATGGCCGCGGCGGCCCGCTCCTGGGAGAGGGCCGCGTACTCGTCCACGTCGCGCCGGGAGAATCCCCCGATGGTGGCGATCAGGTCGGCTCCGATACCCTGCGGGACGAAGTTGACGTCCCAGTTGGTCATGGGGTCGTTGAACCAGGCACCGCCGTCGGAGGCCATCGGGACGCGGGACATGGACTCCACGCCGCCCGCCAGGACCAGGTCCTCCCAGCCGGAGCGGACCTTGGCGGCGGCCAGGTTGACGGCCTCCAGGCCGGAGGCACAGAAGCGGTTCTCCTGCACGCCCGCCACGGTGTCGGGGAGGCCGGCGGCGATGGCGGCGATCCGGGCGATGTCGGAGCCCTGGTCGCCGACCGGGCCGACGACGCCGAGCACGATGTCGTCGATGTCGGCGGGGTCCAGGCCCGGGTTGCGCTCGCGCAGGGCGTGGATGAGGCCGACGACCAAGTCGATCGGCTTGGTGCCGTGCAGGGCGCCGTTGGCCTTGCCGCGGCCGCGCGGGGTGCGGATCGCGTCGTATACGTAAGCTTCGGTGCTCACTGGTCAAGCCTTTCGGGAGGTCGGGGTCTTAGCCGAGGAGGGAGCGGCCGATGATCTCTTTCATGATCTCGGTCGTGCCGCCGTAGATGGTCTGGATGCGGCCGTCGGTGAAGGCCCGCGCGACCCGGTATTCGGTCATGTATCCGTATCCGCCATGGAGTTGCAGGCAGCGGTCGGCGACCCGCTTCTGGAGCTCGGTGGCCCACCACTTGGCCATCGAGGCGTGCACGTGATCCAGTTCGCCCTGCGAGTGGTCCGTGATGCAGCGGTCGAGGAAGGTGCGGGTGACCGCGCACTCGGTGGCCATCTCCGCGATCTCGAAGCGGATGTGCTGGAGCCTGGACAGCGGCCGGCCGAAGGCCTCGCGCTCCTTGACGTACTGGGTGGTGATCTCCAGCAGGTGCTCGGCGGCCGCGATGGCGGCCATCGCGATGCCCATCCGTTCCTGCGCGAGGTTGGTCATCAGGTGGACGAAGGCGCCGTTCAGCTCGCCGAGCAGGTTTTCCTTGGGGACGCGGACGTCGTGGAAGAACAGCTCGGCGGTGTCCTGGGACTTCTGACCGATCTTGTCGAGGTTGCGGCCGCGCTCGAAGCCCTCCATGCCGCGTTCGACGACCAGCAACGACAGTCCGTGGGCCCCGCCCTCGGGCGTGGTCTTGGCGACCACGATCACCAGGTCGGCGAGGATGCCGTTGGAGATGAAGGTCTTGGAGCCGTTCAGCACCCAGTGGTCGCCCCGGTCCTCGGCGCTGGTGCGGATCCCCTGGAGGTCGGAGCCGGCGCCCGGTTCGGTCATCGCGATGGCGGTGATGGTCTCGCCCGAGCAGAAGCCGGGCAGCCAGCGGCGCTTTTGCTCCTCCGTGGCCAGCGAGGTCAGGTAGGGCCCGATGATGTCGTTGTGCAGGCCGATGGCGAGTCCGGGAGCGCCCGCCCGGGTGAACTCCTCGGCGATCACCGCGGCGTAGCGGAAGTCCGGGTTGCCGCCGCCCCCGTACTCCTCCGGGACGGCGAGGCCCAGCAGCCCCTGCCGGCCCGCGGCCCGCCAGGCCCCGCGGCTGACGATGCCGTCCTTCTCCCACTGCTCGTAGTGCGGCAGCACCTCCTTGGCGAGGAACGTGCGGACGGTCTCGCGGAACGCCTCGTGGTCGGCGTCGAAGATCTGGCGTTTCATCAGCGGGCTCCCTAAAGCCAGTTCTTGACGGTCTCGATCAGGCGGGCGGGTTCGGGTCCGACGGGTGTCACGTTGAGCATCGTGACCCCTGCCTCCCGGAAGGCCTCGATGCGCTCGCGGACATAGCCCTCCGGGCCGCACAGCGTCATCAGCTCGCAGAACTCGTCCGGAACGGCCGCCGCCGCGTCGCGCTTGCGGCCCGCCAGGTAGAGCTCCTGGATCGTGCGGGCCTCCTCCTCGTAGCCGTAGGCCACGGCGAGGTCGTTGTAGAAGTTCTTGCCGACCGCGCCCATGCCGCCGACGTACAGGGCGATCTGCGGGCGGGCGAGGTCCCGTGCCGCGGCCGCGTCCTCGCCGATGGCGAGCAGGCCGCCCGCCACGGTCCGCAGCGGGCCGAGCTCGGGCGGGCGCCGGGCGGCACCCTCCGCCAGCGGGGCTCCCCACACCTCGCGGGCCTTTTCCGGGATGAAGAGGGTGGGCAGCCAGCCGTCGGCGATCTCGGCCGTCAGCCGTACGTTGGCCGGGCCGAGGGAGGCGATGTAGACGGGGATGGCGCTGCGGACCGGCCGGGTCAGGAGCTTCAGCGGCTTGCCGTGGCGGCCGCCCTTCCCGGGCGGCAGCGGCATGTCGGTGATGCCGTGGTGGTCGATGGTCTCGCGGCGCCAGATGCGGCGGCACAGCTCGACGGTCTCGCGGGTCCGGCCGAGCGGCTTGTCGTACGGCTTGCCGTGCCACCCCTCCACGACCTGCGGCCCGGAGGCGCCGAGGCCGAGCAGCGCCCGGCCGCCGGAGACCGCGTCCAGGCCGGCGGCCGTCTGGGCGATGAGGCCGGGGGTGCGCGAGTAGACGTTGAGGATCGCCGAGCCGATCTTCATCCGCTCCGTGCGGGCGGCGAGGTACCCCATGATCGTCGGGGAGTCGAAGCCCCATGCCTCGGCGACCCACACGGCGTCCAGCCCGGCCGCCTCCAGTGCCGCGGCCCGGTCGGCGGCCCGGCGCGGGTCTGCGGTGTAGTCGAGCATCATCGACAGTTCCATCACGCCTCCTTGCCGAGCAGGGCCGGTACGTCCCAGTCGGCGGCCACGGAAGCGGTGTCCGCGCCGGGCAGGGCGGGTCCGCGGGCCACGCGGGTCGGGGTCGCGGAGAAGCGCGGGGCGGGCGCGGGCTGGGTGATCCCGCCGTGGTCGGTGAAGGTCCCGCGGGCCGCGAGGTGCGGGTGGTGCGGGGCCTCGCGCAGCGAGAGCACCGGCGCCACGCACGCGTCGGTGCCCTCGAAGACCGCCGTCCACTCCTCGCGGGTACGGGACTTGAAGCGTGCGGCGACGGCCTCGCGCAGCTCGCCCCAGCGGGCGAGGTCCTTGCGGGCCGGGGCCTGCTCCGCGATGCCGAGCAGGTCCACGAAGGTGTCGTAGAACTGCTGCTCCAGGGCGCCGACCGCCATGTACTGGCCGTCGGAGGTCTCGTAGGTCCCGTAGAACGGGCAGCCGCCGTCGAGCAGGTTGACCCCGCGCCGGTCCTGCCAGCCGCCCGCCGCCACCATGCCGTGGATCATCGCGGTGAGGTGGGCGGTCCCGTCGACGATGGCCGCGTCGACGACCTGGCCCGTGCCACCGGGGGTACGGGCGTGCTGGAGCGCGGCGAGGACGCCGATGACGAGGTAGAGCGAGCCGCCCGCGTAGTCGCCGACCAGGTTGGCGGGGACGGCCGGGGGCCCGTCCGGGCTGCCGATCATGCCCAGGGCGCCGGTGACGGCGATGTACGCGATGTCGTGGCCGGCGGTGGGGGCGAGCGGCCCCTGCTGGCCCCATCCGGTCATCCGCCCGTAGACCAGCTTCGGGTTGCGGGCGTGGCAGTCGGCCGGCCCGACGCCCAGCCGCTCGGCGACCCCCGGGCGCAGGCCCTCGATGAGCACGTCGGCGCGCTCGGCGAGCTCCAGCACGCGGGCGGGCCCGTCGGCGGACTTGAGGTCGACCAGCACGGAGCGCTTGTTGCGGTTGGTCACGTCATAGGCCGGGTCGACCGCGAGCCCGCCGCCGCCCGGGCGGTCCACGCGGACCACGTCCGCGCCCAGGTCGGCCAGGAGCATGGCGGCGAACGGCCCGGGGCCGATGCCCGCCAGTTCCACGACGCGCACTCCGGCGAGCGGGCCGGTCCCTGTCACTGCCATCGAGCCCCCAGCATTCGTAGCCGCACGGTGTGACACAACTGATGTAACACCAGCGATGCTAGGAACGCGTTCCACTCAGCACAAGAGCAAGCGCTTAGCCATTTGCCTCGATCCGCGCGTCCAGCTCCTTGACGTGCCGCTTGAGCGCCACCGTCCGGTAGCTCTCCTCCACCCACTCGCACAGGACCTGCGCGGAGGGCGCGCCCTGCACCCCCAGCGGGACGGAGACCCAGCCGGACCGGCCCAGGCCGTAGCCGGCGGGCTCCGCGCCCGGCGAGGACATCGCGTGCCCGTGCAGCGCCTCGTCCTTGAGCTTGACGGACAGGCCGGGCGGCTGCGGGCCGTCGGCGTTGCCGAGGAAGACGAAGATCTTCTTGTTGACCTTCACCACGCAGTCCTCGGGACCCCACGGATACTCCTCCACGGCCTCCGGAAGCCCGCGGGCGAACTCCCGCACCGCCTCCCAGGTGCGCACCGCAGCCTTCATCAGCGCCTCCACATCGCGTCGGACCTCACGCTAGCCTTCCACCGCTGATCAAAGTCCTCGCGGCGCGGCCCGAGGCTATGTACTCTGAGCACGCTTCAAACCTGAGCGAGTTCAAAAACGAAAAATGGGGGGGCCGGTGCGCAATCGCCGACTCGTAATTTCCGCCGCCGTCATGGCTGCGGGCGTGGGTCTCATCCCGGGGGTGGCCGAGGCCGATCCGGTCGCGCCGGGCAAGAAGGGCATATCCGTGCCCGACGCGGAGCTGCACCAGGCCGCGGCGGAGAACTTCACGACCTTCAAGAGCTCGGCCGAGCGCTCGGTCCGCGCGTCCGCCGGCGACAAGGCCACCGCGCAGTCGGCGGACGCCGTCGCGAACCTCGCCGTGGGCCTGACGGCCTCCAACGTGTCCGCCCACACGCTGAAGCTGGACACCACCGTCACCAGCGATCCGGGCCGCTACGTCGATGCCGTCATCAACTGGGGCGACGGCACCACGAGCAACGAGACCGCCTACGGCAGCACGACGATGACCACCCGGCACAACTACGCGGAGCTGGGCACCTACAGCGTCACGGTCACCGCGACGGACCGCGCCAGCGGCACCGCCGTCTCCAACTCGGTCGAGATCATCACCGCGGGCTCGGACTTCACCCCGTACGGCCCGACCCGCCTGCTGGACACCCGCAGCGGCATCGGCGCCGCCAAGGCCAAGGTCGCCCCGTACTCCACGGCCCGCGTGCAGATCGCCGGCAACGGCTCGATCCCGGCGGGCGTCACGGCCGTGGTCCTGAACCTCACGGTCACCAACACCGCCAGCGGGGGCCACGTCACGGCGTTCCCCTCGGGCACGGAGCGTCCGATCACCTCGAACGTCAACTTCGTCGCCGGCCAGACCGTGCCGAACCTGGCGGTCGTGCCGGTCGGCGCCGACGGCTACGTCGAGCTCTACAACGGCGGCTGGGAGTCGATCGACCTGATCGCCGACGTCACCGGCTACTACGCCAAGGCCGCCTCCAGCGGCTACACGCCCATCGCCCCGGTCCGCTTCGCCGACACCCGCGAGGGCCTCGGCACCGCGCGCGGCCAGCTCGCCGGGCAGGCGTCCTTCGGCCTGCAGATCGGCGGCAGCCGCGGCGTGCCCGCCGGGATCACCGCCGTCGCGCTCAACGTGACCGTCACCAACCCGCGCGAGGCCGGTCACCTGACCGCCTACCCGAGCGGCCAGGCGGCGCCGAGCGCCTCCAACGTGAACTTCACCGCCGGACAGACCATCGCCAACTCGGTGATCGTCCCGGTCGGCTCCGACGGCAAGATCAACATCCGCAACGGCGCCTGGGCCGGCACCGACGTGATCGTCGACGTCGTCGGTTACTACAGCCTGGCCAGCGAGGGCGCGTACCTGCGCCTCAAGCCGACGCGCGTGTTCGACACCCGCGACCCCGCGGACTCCGTCTACGGACCGGTGTGGGGCCGCAACTACATCTGGGTGGACTTCGCCTCCAAGTGGCCCGACGACACCGGCTACGTGCTGAACACCACCGCCACCAACACGGCCGGACCGGGCTTCGTGGCGGTCGCACCGGACCCGAACTACCGCTGGCAGTACGACAACGGGTCGGCGTCCTGGCCCGACGCGCCCAACTCGTCCACCCTCAACTTCACCGCGGGCAAGACCGTCCCGAACCTGGTGCAGGCGAGCACGGGCAACACGGGCATCATCGACTTCTGGAACCAGTCGGACGACGACATCGACATGATCGTCGACATGTTCGGCTACTACGACAAGAACTGACCCACCGGCAGCCGGCGGATCCAGCGCCCCGGGGAACGGCCGTCCAGGCCGTCCCCCGGGGCGTTGCCCGTTTCCCCCGCACGCTAGCCTCGCCCCCGACACCAGCTGGGAGGAGCGGTCATGAACGCACGGGTTCGGCAGGACCAACCGCAGGAGCGGGCCCACGACGTCGTGCTCTTCGGCGCGACGGGGTTCGTGGGGGCGCTGACCGCCGAGTACCTCGCGGCGCACGCCCCCGCCGGCTGCCGCTGGGCCCTCGCGGGCCGCGACCTCGCCAAGCTCGAGCGGCTGCGCGAGAGGCTGGCCGCGATCGACCCGGCCTGCGCCGGGCTGCCGCTGCTGCGGGCGGACGCCTCGGACGCCGCGGCGGTGCGCGAACTGGCCGCGTCCACCCGGGTGCTGGCCACCACCGTGGGCCCGTACGTCTGGTACGGCGCGGAGCTGGTCGCCGCCTGCGCCGAGGCGGGCACGGATTACGTGGACCTCACCGGGGAGCCGGAGTTCGTGGACCGGATGTACGTGGAGCACGACGCGCGGGCCCGGGAGACCGGGGCGCGGATCGTGCACGCCTGCGGCTTCGACTCGGTCCCGGCCGACCTCGGGGCGTACTTCACGGTCGGACAGCTGCCCGAGGGGGTGCCGCTGCGGGTCGACGGGTTCATGCGGTCCAACGCCCTGTTCTCCGGCGGCACGCTGGCCTCGGCCCTGACCGCCCTGGGCCGCGGCCCCCAGACGCTGGCCGCCGCTAACGCCCGTCGGCTGCACGAGCCCCGGCTGCTGGGGCGCCGGGCGCGGGGGCCGGTGGGACCGCCGCGGTTCAGCCGGGAGACCGGCACCTGGGCGCTGCCGCTGCCCACGCTGGACCCGCGGATCGTGGCCCGCTCGGCGGCCGCACTGGAGCGGTACGGCCCCGACTTCCGCTACCGGCACTACGCCTCGGTCAAGCACCTGCCGGTCGCGGTGGGCGGGGTGGCGGCCGTGGGTGTGACGGCGGCCCTGGCCCAGGTCCCCGCCGCCCGGCGGTGGCTGATGGACCGCTGGGAGCCGGGCCGCGGACCGGACGCGGAGCGCCGGGCCCGCAGCTGGTTCAGCGTGCGCTTCGTGGGAGAGGGCGGCGGCCGGCGCGTGCTCACCGAGGTCTCGGGCGGCGATCCGGGCTACGGGGAGACGGCGAAGATGCTGGCGGAGTCGGCGCTCTGCCTGGCCTACGACGCCCTGCCGGCGGCCGCCGGACAGCTGACGACGGCCGCGGCGATGGGCGACGCGCTGACGGCCCGCCTCCAGAAGGCCGGGATCACCTTCCGGGTGGCGGACGCCCGCTGAGCGGGAGTCACCCCACGGCCTCGCGCAGGGCGCGGCGGCACAGGGAGTCGGCGTGCCGGGTGGTCTCCGGGATCCGGAAACGGGGGCTGAGGGCGAGGACGTGGGCGCAGGCGTTGTCCAGCGACACGCGGTGCCCGACGGAGACGAACACCGGCTTGATCCCGTCCTGGGTCCGCAGCGCCCGGCCGGCCTCGGTTCCGTCGGCGGCGACCAGCGGGGCGGCGTCACCGCGCCGGCCGCCCGGTTCCTCGTACGTGAAGGTGAACGGGTTCTTCGCGACCCCGATGGCCGGGAGCCCGGTGACCACGCCCAGGTGGCAGGCCAGGCCGAAGCCCCGCGGGTGGGCGAGCCCGTAGCCGTCGCAGACGACGAGGCCGGGCCGCGCGGTCAGCGAGTCGAGGGCGTCCCGTACGGTCGGCAGCTCGCGGAAGGCGAGCAGCCCCGGCACGTAGGGGAAGCTGACGTGCCCGACGGCGGTGGCCTCCTCGACGACCTCCAAAGTGGCGGCGTCGAGCACCACGGCCGCGGCGGCGACCAGGTCGCGGGCATCGTCGTAGGCGACGTCCACGCCCGCGACCAGGCCCTGGCCGGGCGGCGGGCCGGGCTCGGTGAGCACGAGCTGGTGGCGTAGTTCGTCCTGTATCGCCCGGGCCTCGGCCTCGTCGGCGGGGGTCTTCGTCCTCGTCATGATGGAGCGAGAGTAGCCTGGCGATCATGTTCGTCATGGAGCTCACCTACACCGCGCCCATCGAAGCCGTCGAAGACCACATAGACGCGCACTTCGCCTGGCTGGACGGCTACTACGCCTCCGGCGTCTTCCTCGCTTCGGGGCGCAAGGTCCCGCGCGACGGGGGCGTGATCCTGGCCGGCGGGGTGTCCCGCGCCGAGATCGAGAAGATCGCGGCCGAGGACCCCTTCACGGTGGCGGGCGTCTGCGCCTACCGCATCACCGAGTTCCTCGCCACGAAGACCTCGGCCGACCTCGCCACGGTCCGCGAGAACCCGGCGGTCTGACGGAGGTGTCCCGCCGGTCGGGGGGCTCGAGAACCCGGCGGCCTGACGGGGTGTCCCTCCGGCCGGGCGGGCACGGCACCCCGGTCGCGTCCGGACGGCCGGCGGGGTCGCCCCGAGGGCATCGTGGCCCACGGGCGCCCCGCCGGCCGGCGGATCAGCGGCGTTCCAGCCGGGCCACCCGGCCCTTCTCCCCCGAGGCCCAGCACCCGGTGTCCGGGGCGCAGTCGACCGTGTCGAAGGACCCGGGGTCCAGCGTCCGCCAGCTGCGGCCGCCGTCCTGCGTGAGGTCCGTACCCGTCGGCCCCACCGCCAGCGCCGTGCCGCGGCCGTACGGATACCAGGCGGCGCCGGAGCGGTAGGCCGGCGGCGGGGCGGCCGCCTGGCGCCAGCTGCGCCCGCCGTCGGTGGAGACGGCCGCGGCCTGCGGGGAGGCCTGCCCGGTGCGGTAGTCGCCACCGACCGCGAGGCCCGTCGTACGGTCCCGGAAGGCGAGGGCGAAGACGCCCCGCGCCGGGTCTCCCGCCGGGACGGTCGATTCGGCGGCGCGCCAGGTCAGGCCGCGGTCCGCGGAGTGCAGCACCCGCGCGGCCGGCCCGCCGCCCGTGGCCAGCCAGACGTCCCGCGGCCCGGCGCTGACCAGACACTGGCCGCTCGCCGCGAAGCCGGCCTCGCCGGGCAGCGCCTGCGGCATCCCGGTGTCCGGCAGCACCCGCCAGCTGCGCCCGCCGTCGTCCGTGGAGAGGATGCGGAACCTGCCGTCCACCGGGTCGCTCACGGCCAGCCCGTGCCGGGCGTCGAAGAAGGTGAGGCAGTCGTAGAAGGCGCGGGGGTCGGGGTTGCGGAAGGTCTCGGTCCAGGTGGCGCCGCCGTCCTCGGTGCGCAGCACCCGGGAGGCCTCGCCCTCGCCGATGGACAGGGCCACCGCGCGCCGCGCGTCGAAGGCCTCGACGTCGCGCAGTTCCAGGCCCTCCGCGACCGCACCCGGCGGCGAGACGTCCTGCCAGCTGCGGCCGCCGTCGATCGTGCGCAGGACGGTGCCCTTGGAACCGGCGACCCAGGCCGTGGTCCGGCTGACCGCCGCCAGTCCGCGGAACCGGACCTCCTTGCCGGTGTCCTTCAGCGCCCAGCCCGCGCCGCGCAGGTCCGCCGTTCCTCCGGCCGCGGACGCATGGGCGGGCGGTGCCAGTAAGCCCACCGCCAACGCTGCCGCGCACATGCCAACTCCCAGAAGTCTCATGGCGCCGGAAGCTAACGCACGCCCGATTCCCCGTCCAGGGTGCGTCGCCCGCCGGGTCGCCGGTCCGCAGGCAGACGCGGGACCGTGCGTTGCGCCTGTGGAGTGAGCGGTAACCAGCCCTTCTGCGACCTCTCCGGAGCCTGCCCGGTCAGGGTGATCTTCTTGGGGCCACACCTGCCTCATGGTCACTCTGTGCGATCACACAGTCAGGTTCCGGCCAATCGGTGACACAGCTCACGTCAGTCCCCATGCACGGATTTGCCGATTCGGGCGTCTATCGGGTTGCCGGGTTCCACCCCACAACCCGGCAGCAGATCCGCCGCAAGGGAGTGAGCCTTGATCACTGTCATCGAGCAGGCCGTACAGGCCCGTCTGGTCGCCACCGCGCCGAAGGTCGAGACCGTTCCCGTCACCCTCTGCTACGACCGGGCGGATCCGTTCGCGGTGCGCATGGCCTTCCCCGCCCCGGCCACGCTGGAGGGCATCGAGGTCTCCTGGACGTTCTCGCGCGAGCTGCTGGAGTCCGGCCTGGACCGCCCGTCCGGCTGCGGCGACGTGCGCGTGCGCCCGTACGACGGCGACCGCACCACCATCGAGTTCCACGCACCGGAAGGCGTCGCGATCATCCTGGTGCCGACCGCCGAGCTGCACCGGTTCCTGGAGCGCGCCTCGACGGTGGTCCCGCCCGGGCTGGAACACCTGTACCTCGACATGGACCACAGCCTGGCCGAGCTGATGCGCGACACCTGCTGAGCGCCGGCCGGTCCTTATTCGATTGCGGGCGGCTGCGGCCGCCCGTAGTTTCGTTCGTGCCCCTGCGCATCGTTGCGCACCCCGGCGCCCCGCACGTCGAGTATCCGCGTGCCGTCGAAACGGAGTAGGACATTGCTCGTCTGAGGTTCGAGACACCGGCCACCGCCATCCGACAGCCGGCCGTCTCCCCGCGTTGCACGCACCATTCACGCAACCTGGAGGCCTCCATGAGCCACGCCCCTGCTTATCTCACCTGCTCCGCACTGTCCTTCGACTGGCCCGACGGCACGCCCGTGTTCGACGGGTTCCAGCTCGCGATCGGCCCCGGCCGTACCGGTCTGATCGGGCTCAACGGCTGCGGGAAGTCCACCCTGCTGAAGCTCTTCGCAGGCGAACTGACGCCCTCGGAAGGCCAGTTGTCGGTCGCCGGCAGCGTCGGGTACCTCCCGCAGAACGTCACCCTCGACACCGCTCTGCGCGTGGACGAGGCGCTCGGCATCCGCAGCACCCGCGAAGCCCTGCACGCCATCGAGGCGGGCGAGGCCACCGAGGCGAACTTCACCGCCGTGGGCGACGACTGGGACGTGGAGGAACGGGCCCTGGCCACGCTCGACCAGCTCGGGCTCGCCCGGATCGGCCTGGACCGGACCGTCGGCGAACTCTCCGGCGGCGAGTGCGTGCTGCTGCGACTGGCCGCCCTGCTGCTCGCGCGTCCGGACGTCCTGCTGCTGGACGAGCCGACCAACAACCTGGACCTGCGGGCCCGCGGCCGGCTGTACGCGGCGGTGGAGTCCTGGACCGGCGTGATGGTCCTGGTCAGCCACGACCGCGAGCTGTTGGAGCGGGTCGACCAGATCGCCGATCTGCGCGACGGCGAAGTCCGGTGGTACGGCGGGAACTTCACCGACTACGAGGAGATGCTCGCCGCCGAACAGGAGGCTGCCGAGCGGATGGTCCGGGTCGCGGAGGCCGACGTGCAGCGGCAGAAGCGCGAACTGGCCGACGCCCAGGTCAAACTGGCCCGGCGCAAGCGGTACGGACAGAAGATGTACGACACCAAGCGCGAGCCGAAGATCGTGATGGGAGCCCGCAAGCGGGCCGCGCAGGAGTCGGCCGGCAAGCACCGCATCATGCACACCGAGAAGTTGGCCCAGGCCAAGGAACGGCTGGACCACGCGGTGGAGGCGGTCCGGGACGACGACGCGATCCGCATCGAACTGCCCGCCACCCAGGTCCCGCCCGGCCGGCGCGTGCTGACGATGAGCGGGCTGCGCCTGGCCCACGGGGCATCCGTACGGGGCGAATGGGAGCTGCACGGCCCCGAGCGGGTCGCGCTGGTGGGCCGCAACGGCTCGGGCAAGACCACGCTCCTGCGTACGGTCGCGGGGCTGCTCGCGCCGGAGGCCGGGGCGGCGGTGACCCACGTGACCACGCGGTTCCTGCCCCAGCGGCTGGACGTGCTCGACGAGGGCCTGTCGGTGGTGGAGAACGTGGCGCGGTTCGCCCCGCAGGCCACGAACAACCTCATCCGGGCGCGGCTGGCGCACTTCCTGTTCCGCGGCGCCCGGGCGGACCGGCCCGCGGGCACCCTGTCCGGCGGCGAGCGCTTCCGCGCGGCGCTGGCGGCGCTGCTGCTGGCGGAGCCGGCTCCGCAGCTGCTGATGCTGGACGAGCCGACCAACAATCTGGACCTGGCGAGCGTTCGGCAGCTGACGGACGCGCTGGAGTCGTACGAGGGGGCGCTCGTGGTGGCCAGCCACGACGTGCCGTTCCTGGAGTCGATCGGCATCACCCGGTGGCTGATGCTGGACGGCGAGCTGCGTGCGACCACGGCCGAGGAGGTCCGGGAGACGCTGTGGCACGACTGATCCGGCGGCAGGCCCGGCCGGGCGGGGCGCAAGGACGGGCCCCGGCCACCAGCACCGGTCGCCGGCCCCGGTCACCGGCCCCGGCCGCCGGTCCCGGCCACCGATCCGGTCGCCGGTCCCGGTCACCCAGTCCCCGTCACAGGCCTCGACGTGATCCCAGCCGTCAAGGCGGCAGTGGCCGGACCACCTGGTGGCGTGACTTTGGCCCGCCGGATCCCCTCCGAGACGCCTTCCAACTGCACAGATAACTGGATGTAACCGGTCATAGCCCCGCCTGGGGCTTGGCTGGTCTTGATGTCGCGCTTAACCTACGACTCCGTAGGCTACGGAACCGTAGGTAATTCGCTTTGCACCCAGGAGTACCCGTGACGATCACCTCTCCCCACCTCGGCAGCTCGGAGGCGTGGACCGACGCCAAGCTGCTGTACGCGCTGGAAGAGGTGGTCGAGAAGGAGCTCAACCGCCATCTGAAGGTCACCAAGGACTGGATGCCCCACGAGTACGTCCCGTGGAGCGACGGCCGCAACTTCCCGGGCTTCTTCGAGGACGGCGAAGCCTGGGACCCGCAGCAGTCCAAGGTCACCGACATCGGCAAGATCGCGCTGGTCGTGAACCTGCTGACCGAGGACAACCTGCCCAGCTACCACCACGAGATCGCCACGCTCTTCGGCCGCAACGGCGCCTGGGGCACCTGGGTGCACCGCTGGACGGCCGAGGAGGGCCGCCACGGCATCGTGATGCGCGACTACCTGCTGGCCTCGCGCGCCGTGGACCCGGACAAGCTGGAAGCGTTCCGGATGCAGCACATGTCGGAGGGGTTCGAGTCCGACAACCGCCACTCCATGCTGCACTCGGTGGCGTACGTCGCCTTCCAGGAGCTCGCCACCCGCATCTCGCACCGCAACACCGGCCACCAGTCCGGTGACCCCGTGTGCGACCGGATGCTGGCACGCATCGCGCAGGACGAGAACCTGCACATGGTCTTCTACCGCAACCTGCTGGGTGCGGCCTTCGAGCTCGCCCCGGACCTGACGATGCAGGCCGTTCGGGACGTGGTGGTCAACTTCCGGATGCCCGGACACGGCATGCCGGGCTTCGAGCGGATGGCCGCGCAGATGGCGATCGGCGGGGTCTACAACCTGCGGATCCACCACGACGACGTGCTGAGCCCCGTGATCCGCTTCCTGAAGATCATGGACATCGACGGGCTGGGCCCGGACGGTCAGAAGGCCCAGGAGGAGCTCGGCTTGTTCATGAACGGCCTGGACTCCGAGGCCCGCAAGTTCGACGAGCGCCTGGCCGCCCGCGCGGCGCGCCTCGCGGCCCGCCAGGGCTGACCGGCCACGGGCCCCCGGCCCGCCGGCTTCCCCTCGCACACTCGCGTGAGGTCGTTTCGCCCCGGCAGAGCAGCGCTCTGCCGGGGCTTCGCGTCATGGCCCGCCGTGCGGGCGGAGCCGGTCAGCTGCGCGAGCCGGTCAGCTGCGGCGGGACCGCAGGGCCAGGCGCTCGGACTCCGAGAGGCCGCCCCAGACGCCGAAGCGCTCGTCGTTGGCCAGGGCGTACTCCAGGCACGCCGCCCGCCCCTCGCACGCCCC
This sequence comes from Streptomyces sp. NPDC048349, assembly GCF_040651925.1. Lineage (NCBI taxonomy): Bacteria > Bacillati > Actinomycetota > Actinomycetes > Kitasatosporales > Streptomycetaceae > Streptomyces > Streptomyces sp. NPDC048349. The sequence goes on from NZ_JBEZLA010000029.1 coordinate 27,662, forward strand.
GCACAGCCGCTTCGCATCGCGCAGCGACGAGCCCGGCTCCGGGAAGAAGAAGCCGGGGCCGGTCTGGGCGCACAGGGCCAGGTCGTACCAGGCGGTGGGGGCGGCGGCAGTGGTGTTCATCGACATGCCGGTGATCCTGGCCGCCCTCGATGGACGTCCGATCAACGCTCGATCAACACGAGGTCACGCCGCTTGCCCCGGCGGTGGCGGCGGCACGCTGGCGATGACCGCGAACCGGGCCCCGAAGGGGTCCGCCAGCTTGGCCATGCGGCCGACTCCCTCCAGGGAGATCGGCGTCATCCGGACCTTGCCCCCCGCCTCCTCCGCCCCCGCCGCGGTCGCGTCGCAGTCGGTCACCTCGAAGTACGGCGTCCAGTACGGCCGTTCGGCGTCCTCGACGGGGTCCGTGGCAAGGGGGACCAGGCCTCCGATGGCCGCCTCCTCCGTCGTGCCGGCCGGCCGGACCGTCGTGTACGTACCGCCGTCGAACGGCACACCGCCGATCTGCCAGCCGAGCACCGCGTGGTAGAACTCGGCCGCCGCGTCGATGTCGCCCGTGTAGAGCTCGGTCCAGCACAGGGAGCCGACCTCCGTCACCGCGCCCAGGCCCTCGTTCCTCCCGGGCTGCCACACCCCGAAGCCCACGCCCTCCGGATCCGCGAAGACCGCCAGCCGGCCGGAGTCCCTGATGTCCATCGGCTCGGCCATCACCCTGCCGCCCGCCCGGAGCACGGCCGCCGCCGTGGCGTCCGCGTCGGCGGTCCGGAAGTACACCTGCCAGGCCGCCGGGCCCTGGTCCGCCGGCACGGCCGCCCCGCCCGCGACCGTCTTGCCGCCGAGGTGGAACATCCCGTACCCGCCGGCCTCCTCGCCGCCCGCCCGGAAGTCCCAGCCGAACAGTCCTGCGTAGAACCGGGCGGCCGCGCCGATGTCCGGCGTACCGAGATCCACCCAGTTCGGGGCGCCGTCCTCGTAGTCGGTGGTGAGCATGGTCAGTCCTCGTGTTTCGCGCGGCTCGGCTGGACGCGCTTGGGTTCGCCCGGCATCTTCGGATAGTCCGGGGGGTAGGGCATGTCGCCCAGGCCGTGATCGTGTTCGTCGCGGGCGGCGAGTTCGAGTACGGCGTCGAGGGTGAAGGCGTGGTCGTCCATGTCGGCGTGGAGGTCGCCCAGTTCGGCGAAGCGGGCCGGCATCGTCACGATGTCGAAGTCGCGCGGTTCCGCGTCGTCCACCTCGTCCCAGCGCAGCGGCGCCGACACCGGGGCGTGCGGGCGGGGGCGGACGGAGTAGGCGGAGGCGATCGTGCGGTCGCGCGCCGTCTGGTTGTAGTCGACGAAGATCCGCTCGCCGCGCTGCTCCTTCCACCAGGCCGTCGTGACCTTCCCCGGCATCCGGCGCTCCAGTTCCCGGCCGAGGGCGATGGCGCACCTGCGGACCTCGGTGAAGGTCCAGCGCGGCTCGATGGGGACGAAGACGTGCAGGCCGCGGCCGCCCGAGGTCTTGGGCCAGCCCCGGAGCCCCAGCTCGTCGAGGAGGGCGCGCAGTTGGTGCGCGGCCGCCACCGCGTGGTGGTAGTCGGTGCCCGGCTGGGGGTCGAGGTCGATCCGCAGCTCGTCGGGCCGGTCGGTGTCCTCCCGCCGCACCGGCCACGGATGGAAGGTGAGGCAGCCCAGGTTGGCGGCCCACAGGACGGCGGCCGGCTCGGTCGGGCAGATCTCGTCGGCGCTGCGCCCGCTCGGGAATTCGATGTGGGCGGTCGGGATCCAGTCGGGGAGGTTCTTCGGCGCCCGCTTCTGGAAGAAGGACTCGCCCTCCACCCCGTCGGGGTAGCGCTCCAGGGTCGTCGGCCGGTTGCGCAGGGCACGCGTGATGCCGTCCGCGACGGCCAGGTAGTACTCGGCCACGTCCCGCTTGGTGAGGCCGCGCTCGGGGAAGTACACCTTGTCCGGGCTGGACAGCCGTACCGTCCGCCCGCCCGCGTCCAGCTCGATGGCATTGCCGGCAGCACCCATGTGCGCCACGGTAGGCGGGTCCGGCCGGGTGCGCACGGCGGGCGGGCTCGGACGTAGCGCCGCAGAATCGACAGCATGGACCTGCCGGTGATGCCGCCCGTGAAGCCGATGCTCGCCAAGTCCGTGACGAAGATCCCGCCCGGGATGCAGTACGAGGCCAAGTGGGACGGCTTCCGGGCCATCGTGCACCGCGACGGCGACGAGATCGAGATCGGCAGCCGGACGGGCAAGAGCCTGACCCGGTACTTCCCCGAGCTGGTGACGGCCCTCAAGGCGAACCTGCCCGACCGCTGCGTCGTCGACGGCGAGGTGGTGATCGTCCGCGGCGGGCGTCTGGACTTCGACCAGCTGACCGAGCGCATCCATCCCGCCGCCTCGCGCGTGAACATGCTCGCCGAGACCACCCCGGCCAGCTTCGTCGTCTTCGACCTTTTGGCGCTCGGCGACCAGGCCCTGCTCGACACCCCGCTCGCCGAGCGCCGCAGCGCCCTCGTCCGCTCCCTCTCCACCGCTCGGCCCCCCGTCCATCTCGCGCCCGCGACCACCGATCCCGCGCTCGCGCAGGAGTGGTTCGACCGGTTCGAGGGCGCCGGGCTCGACGGGGTGATCGCCAAACCCCTCGATCTCCCCTACCGGCCCGATGCCCGCCTCATGTTCAAGATCAAGCACGAGCGTACGGCGGACGTCGTCCTCGCGGGTTTCCGTTTCCACAAGAGCGGTCCGATTGTCGGATCGCTGCTGCTGGGGCTGTACGACGGCCACGGAGCGCTCCAGCACGTCGGTGTGTGCGCCGCGTTCCCCATGAAGCGCCGCGCCGAGCTCGTCGAAGAGCTCGAACCGCTGCGCATGCCGGACCCCGAGGGCCATCCGTGGGGGGCATGGGCCGAGGAGTCCGCCCACGAGAGCGCCCGCCTGCCCGGCGCGCAGAGCCGCTGGACCGGCAAGAAGGACCTGTCCTGGGTACCGCTGCGCCCGGAGCGGGTCCTGGAGGTGAAGTACGACCACATGGAGGGCGACCGCTTCCGCCACACGGCCCAGTTCCGCCGCTGGCGCCCCGACCGCACTCCGGAGAGCTGCACCTACACCCAGCTGGAGGAGGTCGTCCACTACGACCTCGCCGAGGTCCTCGGCGCTCCGCCGGCCCGCTGACGGCGGGCGGCGGGCGGCAGCGGGGCGGCGGGCAGCGGCCGGGCGGCAACCCGCGGCTGGCGGGCGGCGACCAGCGGCTGGCGGGCCGCAGCCGCCGGACCGGGCCGGCGGGCCGCTCGGCTCAGACCGCCGTGAGCTTCTCCCATTCCGCACGGTCCGGTCCGACCGCGTTCGGCTCGTAGTCCGGCCTCGCGGCCAGCCAGCGCGCCACCCGGGCCCGGATCTGCGGATCCGCGTACGCCTCCCCCGGCATGTCGGCCAGGTGCCGGACCCTGGCCCGGGCCCGCATCACCTCCGGATCCTCCAGCGCGCAGTCGAACAGCGCCGCCACCTCGCGCGCCGTCCCCGTCCGCCCGACCCGGGTCGCGAAACGCTCCCCGATGGCCGCGTCGGCGACGACCTGGAAGTCGAACCACGGCTTCAGGGTGCGCACCGCCCAGGCGTGGTGCTCGGCGGCGAAACGCTCCGAACCGGGGTCCCGGTGCGCCGTACGAGCCACTCTGCGGGCAGCCCACAGGGCGAGCGAAGTGCCTTGCCCGAGGGTCGGGTTGGTGTGCGTGACCGCGTCACCGACCGGCACCAGCCCGGTCACCACCGGCCCCCGCTCGTCGACGAGCGCGCTCCACCGGTTGTCCAGGCTCGCGGTGGCCAGCACCTCCGACAGCGGTTCGGCCCCGAGTGCCAGCCAGGCCGCACCGGGCGGGAAGGCGCGGGCCGCGGCCTCGAAGACGGCGGGGTCGCGCAGCGCCGAGCGCGTGGTGTCGGTGGTGTGCACGAAGAGCGTCACGGCGAAGATCCGGTTGTCGGCGGGGAAGACCGCGCATCCGGCGAAGACGCCGCCGGTCACCGCCCACGGGCGGCGCGGCCCCTCGTCCATGCCCTCGGGCAGCCGGTACCAGCGGCAGAAGTAGGCGAGCCCGGTGCGGTGCCGTTCCACGACGGGCGGGCGGCAGCCCGCCGCGGTGAGCCAGCGCTCCACGCCGCCGCGCCGTCCGCCCGCGTCCACCACGAGGTCCCCCTCGTAGCTCCCCGACTCGGTGGTCACTCCCGTCACCCGGACCCCGGGGGCCGTGAGCAGGCCGGTGACCGGTTCTCCGTACCGCGAGACGACGCCCTGTTCGGCGCGCAGGGCGGTGGCCAGTGCGCTTTCCAGGACGATCCGCCGCGCCTGGAGCATGACGAGGTCCTCGTCGCCGGGGCGGGCGGGGGGCCGTTCGTCGAACCAGTCCAGCTCGTGCCGCTCGCGGGCTCCGAGCCGGAGCATCTCCGCGTGGACGTCGGGCAGTTCCTCGCGCAGGACGGTGCGTGCGGCCCCCAGCAGCGCGTGCGGCTGGCCGGCCTGCGGCACCGTCGGGCGACGCCAGCCGAAGAAGTCGCGGTCGAGCGCGGTACCCGGGGCGCGCGTGTCGCGCTCGAACAGTTCCGCCGTGTGGCCCTGGCGTGCCGCGAGCAGGGCGGTGGCCAGCCCTCCGACACCTCCGCCGATGACCAGTACGTGTGCCATTGCGCCCCCCTGAGCCGATGAACCGTACGACGATCAGATCGCCCAGAGCCTGCGCGATCGAAGGCCGTCCGAAACCCGCACGAATGCCCGAGGGGGTGGGCAGGTGCGGACGCCGTGCGGCCGCTATGCGGACCGAGGGGTGCCTGGTCCGTCCGCCTCCCCCGCACGCTCCGCCGCCCCCGCGCGGTACGCCTCCACCGCGCGCCGGGTCTCCGCCTCGATCAGGTCGGTGTTGATCGCGACGGCCGCCCGCACCCCCTGGGCGGCCGCGCCCGCGACCTGCTCCATCGGGGAGGTCACGTTGCCCGCCACCCAGACGCCCGGATGAGCGGTGGCTCCGGTCATCGGGTCGGACTCGACGCAGGTCCCGATGACGTGGCCGTCCCGCTCCAGGGCGGCCGACGGCAGGCCCAGGCCCTTCAGGACTCCGGAGCGGGCGGTGAACCGGGGTGCGACCACGAGCGCCCCGCACCGGGCCGCGCCGCCGCCCGCCAGGGTCACCCCGGTCAGCCGGTCCTCGTCCACCACGAGCCCGGTCACCTCACCCTCGACGACGTCGACGCCCCGGGCGGCCAGCACGTCCCGGTCCTCGCCGGTGAGCCGCCAGGTGTGCGCGAGCAGGGTGGTCCGCTCGCTCCACTGCCGCCAGAGCCCGGCCTGGAACACCGCGAGGGGGCCGTCGGCCAGCACCGCGACCGGCTCGTCCCGCACCTCCCAGCCGTGGCAGTACGGGCAGTGCAGCACGTCCCGCCCCCAGCGCGCCCGCAGACCCGGCACCGCGGGCAGCTCGTCCGCCAGACCGGTGGCGACGAGCAGCCGCCCTGCCAGGACGGTCGAGCCGTCCCCGCAGCGGACCAGGAAGCCCCCGTCGGGCAGCCGGTCCGCGGCGACGACCGTGCCCGTCCTGATCCGCCCGCCGTAGCCGGCCACCTCCGCCCTCCCCGCGGCCAGCAGGTCGGCCGGGCTGCGTCCGTCGTGGCCGAGGTACGCGTGCAGGTGCGCGGCGGGGGCGTTGCGCGGACTGCCCGAGTCGATCACCAGCACCGAGCGGCGGGCGCGGACCAGGGTCAGCGCTCCGGCGAGCCCGGCGGCTCCGCCGCCGACCACCACCACGTCGAACCGTTCCGTCATCGCGTGTGCATCCTTTTCGCTGTCCATACCGGTGAGGATCTTCCCGGCGGACGAACTTGACAAATGTTGTTGCCGAAGCGGCAAATGGGAACATGGCCACCGAGAAGCAGGACGAGGAACTCGCCGGCGTGCTGACCGCCGTGGGACCGCGGCTGCGCGCCCTGCGCCAGGAGCGCGGCACCACTTTGGCCCAGCTCAGCGAGGCCACCGGCATCTCGCTCTCCACCCTGTCCCGGCTCGAGTCCGGACAGCGCAGGCCGACGCTGGAGCTGCTGCTGCCGCTGGCCAAGGCGCACCGGGTGGCGCTCGACGAGCTGGTCGGCGCGCCCGAGACGGGGGACCCGCGGATCCGCCCGCGGCCGCTCGTCCGCCACGGCACCACCATCGTGCCGCTGACCCGCCACTTCGGCGGGGTGCACGCCTTCAAGCAGGTCTTCCCGGCAGTCGAAGGCACCCCGGCGGTGCCGGAACTGCGCGTCCACGAGGGCTACGAGTGGCTGTACGTGCTCTCCGGACGCATCCGGCTGCTGCTGGGCGAGCACGACCTCGTCCTCGGCCCCGGGGAGGTCGCCGAGTTCGACACCCGCACCCCGCACGCGTTCTTCAACGCAGGTCCGCACGGGGCGGAGTGCCTCAGCCTCTTCGGGCCGCAGGGCGAGCGGATCCACGTCCGCGCCAGGCCCACCACTTCACCGGAAGGACGGACATGAGCACCACCGACGAGCGCTCCGAACGCCCCGAACGCCCCGAGCGGGCCGTCCCCCGGCCGAACGCCGTCGTCGGCGTCGGTCTGGTGGTGATCGGTTCGGACGGCCGGGTCCTGCTCGGGCAGGCGCACGACGGCCGCTGGGAGCTGCCCGGGGGCAAGGTCGACCCCGGGGAGGGCTTCGAGCAGGCCGCCGCCCGGGAACTCGCCGAGGAGACGGCTCTGCGGGCGGACCCGGGCGGGATCCGGATCCTCTCCGTGCAGATCGAGGCGGTGTCGGGCCTGACCCGGCTCACGGCGGCCGCCGTGACCACGACGGCCCACGGCACCCCCGCCGTCACCGAGCCGGACAAGATCGCCCGCTGGCAGTGGTTCGCCCCGGCCGACATCCCCTCGGCCCTCTACGCGCCGTCCGCGGCGGTCCTGCGCAGCTGGCGCCCGGACCTCGCGACACTGCCGGCCGTGCCCTCGTACGACTACCCGACCGCCTAGTGCTCTGACCGGAAGGTTCACCCCCGCCTCCCCCGCCTCCCCACTACGCCACCGCCCGCGGCGCGAAGTTGCCCTCGCCCAGGTCCTCCGCGAGCAGCCGCTTCGCGATCGCGTCCGCCGCCACCCGCAGCTCCGCGCTCCGGGGCCGGCCCCGGTCCTTCTCCAGCTGGTCGCCGAGCCAGTCCGCCCACGCCGCCGAGATGACGTCGGCCTCCCGCTGTCCGGCCGGGGTCAGCGTGAAGAAGGTGCCCTCGCGGGTGAGGTAGCCCTCCTCCACCATCCGGTCGAAGACCGGCAGCAGGACCTCCGACGGCACGGAACGGCGCCCGGCGATCAGGCCGAGACTGGCGTAGCCGACCGTCCGGGTCATCAGTTCCACCTGCATCACCGCCCACGCGCCCGCCATGTCCAGCCGGGTGTCGGAGGCGTGGACGATCGAGCGGGCCGTCTGCGGCCCCATGCTCCTGACGAGTTTGCCGACCGCCAGCTCCAGCAGCTTGGCCGAGTCCCCGCTGGCCGTGGCCGGCGAGGCGAAGCCGTCGCCCATGTCCGTCGACCCGGCGCGGGCGCTGTCGCGCAACGTGACCTGCTTGAGGAAGAGCCCGACGACAAGCCCGAACGCCGCCACCGGCACGGTCCAGAGGAACACCGTGTGCAGGGCGTGCGCGTAGGCGTCGACCACCGGCCCCGCGGCCGTCGGATCGAGCCCGTGGACCCCCTGCGGGCTCGACGCCTCCCGGGCCAGCTGCGCCGGGTCCTCCCCGGTGAGCCGCGCCGCCTCCGCGACCGCCGCCTTCAGCTCGGGCCCCAGGCTGTTCGCGTAGATCGTCCCGAACACCGCCGTGCCGAAGGAGCTGCCGAGCGTACGGAAGAACGTGACCCCCGAGGTGGCCGTGCCGAGGTCGGCGTAGTCCACGGTGTTCTGCACCGCGATCGTCAGCACCTGCATGGACAGCCCGATGCCCGTACCGAGCACGAACATGAACAGTGACTCCAGCAGGGTGCTCGTCCCCGGCTCCATCCGCGACAGCAGGTACAGGCCGGCGCCCATGACCGCACAGCCCACGATCGGGAAGATCCGGTACTGGCCCGTCCTGCTGGTGACGTTGCCGCTGAAGACCGAGGCGAGGAGCAGCCCGAAGACCATGGGCAGGGTCCGGACGCCCGAGATCGTGGCCGAGTCGCCGTCGACGTACTGGAGGTAGGTCGGCAGGAAGGTCATCGCGCCGAGCATCGCGAACCCGACGACGAAGCTGAGGACGGAACAGACGGAGAAGACCGGATTGCGGAACAGCCGCATGGGCAGCATCGGCTGCGCGGCGCGCGTCTCGGCCAGGCAGAACAGCACCAGCGCGAGGGCGCCGCCCGCGAACAGGCCGATGATCGGAGCCGAGCTCCAGGCGTACTCGTTCCCGCCCCAGCTGGTGGCCAGGATCAGGGCGCTCGCGCCGATCGCGACCAGGGCGATGCCCAGGTAGTCGATGACCGGCTTGCCCGCGGCCCGTACCGAGGGGATCGTCCGGGCGGCCGCGATGACGACGAGGATCGCGATCGGGACGTTGACGTAGAAGCACCACCGCCAGCTGAGCTGGTCGGTGAACAGGCCTCCGAGGAGCGGTCCGATGACGGTGGAGACGCCGAACACGGCGCCGATCATGCCCTGGTACTTCCCGCGTTCGCGCAGGGGCACCACATCGGCGATCAGCGCCATCGCGGTGACCATCAGGCCGCCGGCCCCGATGCCCTGGACGCCGCGCCACAGGATCAGGAAGGTCATGTTCCCGGCCAGGCCGCACAGGAAGGAGCCGCTGATGAAGATGACGGCCGACAGCTGGAAGATCAGCTTCCGGCCGAACAGGTCGCCGAACTTGCCCACCAGCACCGTCGCGACGGTCTCCGCGAGCAGGTAGGAGGTCACCACCCACGACATGTGGTCCCCGCCGCCGAGATCCGCCACGATCGTGGGCAGGGCGGTTCCGACGATCGTCTGGTCCAGCGCGGCCAGCAGTACGCCCAGCATGATCGTGCCGAAGATGACGTTGCGCCGCCGCCGGTCGAGCACGGGGGGCGCAGGAGCTGCGGCGGGGGCTGTGGTCACCCTCGCACTCTCACAGTCCCCCCGCCCCGCCGCATGCGGCACTGCGCCGTACGGGCGAGCCCTCGAGACCCCCCGTAGCGGGCGTCAGCGCAGGTGGGCCAGGCCCGGATGGGCGGCCGCGTACCCCTCCAGGAGCCGCCGGGCCACCCCCACAGAGTCCACCAGCGGATGCAGGGCGAAGGCCTTCACGGCGGCCGCCCGGGAGCCGCTCGCCGCGGCCGCCAGGACCTCCCGCTCGACCGCTTTCACCGCCGTCACCAGCGCGACCGCGTGCAGCGGCAGCGGCGCGACCCCCACCGGGTGGGCGCCGTTGGCGTCGACCAGGCAGGGCACCTCGATGACGGCCTCCGCGTCGAGGACGGACAGGGTCGAGCCGTTGCGGACGTTGAGGATCAGCGTGGCCCGTTCGTCGCGGGCGATGGCCCGCATCAGCGCGAGCGCCACCTGCTCGTAGCCACCGGATTCCAGGTCGCTGCCGTCGCGCTCGCCGGCCCCCGCCGCCTCGCGGTTCTCGGCCATGTACGTGGCTTCGCGCTCGGCCCGGGTCCGGTCCCAGGCGGCCAGCGCCGCCCCGGGCGGCAGCCCGGCCGCGCCCGCCTCGGCGTAGAAACCGCGCTGCTGGTCGCGCAGGAAGGCCCCGCGCGTCCGCTTCACCTCCTGGTACGCCCGTACGGTGTCGCGGTTGAAGTAGTAGTAGTGCAGGTACTCGTTCGGGATCGCACCCAGCGAGCGCAGCCACTCGGCCCCGAAGAGCCGGCCCTCCTCGAACGACTCCAGCGCCTCGGTGTCGGCCAGCAGCCGGGGCAGTAGGTCACGGCCGCCGATGTGCAGCCCGCGCACCCAGCCCAGGTGGTTGAGACCGACGTAGTCGATCCACGCCTCCTGCGGCCGGGCCCCCAGCAGCCGGGCGATGCGCCGGCCCAGCCCCACGGGCGAGTCGCAGATGCCGATCACGCGCGCGCCGAGCTGCTCGGCCATCGCCTCCGTCACCAGACCCGCCGGGTTGGTGAAGTTGATGACCCAGGCGTCCGGGGCCGTACGGGCGATCCTGCGCGCGAGTTCCCGGGCCACCGGCACGGTCCGCAGTCCGTAGGCGATCCCGCCCGCGCCCACCGTCTCCTGGCCCAGCACCCCTTCGGCCAGGGCGATCCGCTCGTCGGCGGCCCGCCCCTCGAGTCCGCCGACCCGGATGGCCGAGAACACGAAGTCGGCCCCGCGCAGGGCCTCGTCGAGGTCCCGGGTCGCCGTGACGGCCGGGGCGTCGGGCACCCCGGCGGCGGCCGCCTGGTCCGCGAGGACCCGGGCCATGGCGGCGAGCCGCGCCGGATCCTCGTCGTACAGGGTCACTTCGGTCACCCGGCCCTCGGCACGGTCGCCGAGGAGTGCTCCGTAGACGAGGGGTACCCGGAACCCGCCCCCGCCGAGGATCGTCAACCGCACGCCCTTACCGCCCTTCACCGACGCCAGTGCCACGATCGGTGACACCGGACCGGCACGGGATCCGTGGCACGCGACCTACGGGGACAGTCTCCCCCGGCCGCTCACTCCCCCAGCGACGGCACGGCGCGCAGCCGGGCGCCCTGCTGCCGGGCGGCCCCGCCGCCGCGGACGGGACCCAGCGGCGCGCCCTGCGGCGCGGAGAGGATCAGGGTGATGCGGGTGAGGCCCATCCCGTCCAGCATCCGGCTGGTCTCGGCCACCATCCGGCAGCGCACGACCCCCCGCCGCGGGTCGGGGTGGCGCACGGTCCGTACCGCCCCGTCCTGTTCCGCCGCGTCTGCTCCGCGCTTGCTCAGCCAGTGCGGCACCCCGTAGCGGTAGGCCGCCTCCATGAACGGATCGCGGGCCACCTCCTGGCGGATGCTGCGCAGCCCCTCGTCCTCCGGGGCCGCGGCGAGCGCGGTGGCGAACTGGGCCAGCAGCGGTACGCACCAGCCCGGTTCGTGGTCCTCCAGCACGGCAGCCGCATCCGGGTGGAACAGCACGAAGCGCAGGAAGTTGTCGTCCGGCAGGGCCGTCGGATGCGGCCGGACCGACTGGAAGAGCCGGTCGAAGGCCGAGTTGGTGAGCGCGACGTCCCAGCGGTGGTCCACCAGGAAGCTCGGGTAGGGGACGGCTTCCATGAGCGCCGCGTAGTCGCACAAGTAGTCGCGCTGCGCAGGGTCCTCGGGCAGCCGGTTCTCCTCGGCCGCCCGCCAGGTGGGCGGGGGGTCGCGGTCGACCATGACGCGGAAGAGCCAGAAGCACTGCCTCTCGCTCATCTCCAACGCCTCTGCCAGGGCCAGCAGTTTGCGGTCGGTCCACTCCTTGACCAGGCCGCGTTCCCAATTGCCGTACGCGCGCACGCTGATGCGCAGCCGAGCGGCGAGGTCCTCCTGGCTCAGCCCCAGCTCCTCGCGGCGCTGGCGCAAAATCTCCTTGCGTCGCTCCGACCGCACGGCGCCGCGTGCGGACTCCTCGCCCGCCAGGCGCTCCTCACCGGCTCGGGCGAGGCCGTCGGCCGGGCCCACCGCTGCGAGATGTGGCACCGAGAGCTCCCCCTCCTCACGGTCTGGATCTTCATTTCCGTGTGGCGATCCTGCTACCGACCTCATTCGAGTGTCAACTATTGTGGCAATTCAAGCCTCTTGACAGCTCATTCCCGCCACAGCTGTGGCACGTTCTAGCCCTTCGGTGCGATAACAGCTAGATTCCAGGAGCCGACCATGTGCCCGTACCGACTTCGCGCGAACTAGGAGAACCCCTGGTGACAGACGGCTTCCCGGCTCCCGTCGCGGTAGCCCACGCACCCCTGACAGCCACCGTCACGCGTGTCGCCGAACTCGCGGGCAAGTTGGGCCGCGATCTGAACCAGGTCTTCGACCTGCGGCGCCTCTCGGAGGCGTCCGGCGTGCCCACGGACGTGGTCAGGACCCTGCTCGACGGCAGGCCGGCCGGCGAACCCGACCTCCAGACCCGGTTCCTCCAGCGCCTGGACCTGCTGCGGCGCACCCGGGTCAAACCCAACGGCCGCCGCTACACGCAGCAGGAGATCGCGGACGGCGCCGGGATGTCCCGGCAGCAGGCCGGCGCCCTGATCAACGGCGACCGCCGCCCCACCATGGAGCACTGCGACGCCATCCAGCGCTTCTTCGGTGTGCACGCCGGCTTCCTCACCGCCCACGACGCGGACGCCCTCACCGACGCGCTCCTGCGGACCGAGCAGCAGCTGCTCCAGGACTTCGCGGTCCGCGCGCGCGAAAACGTACCGGCCGCGGCCGCTTCGGCAGGCGATCCGCTGGCAAGACTCCTCCAGAACCACGGTGTGCGGGGCATCGCCTGGAGAGCCGCCCAACTGCCCAGCGACAAGCACCGGGACAAGGTGACCGAATGGCTGGACATGCTCCTCGAAAGCGTCAAACCGAACGAATCCTGACCCAGTCGAACATCTGGGTCTGATCCTTGAGTCCTGATCCGGATCCGCGCCGACGGGGAGAACGGTGAGCATAGGCAGAGAGCAGCGGCGGTTGTGCGGGGAGCTGGTGGCCGGGATCCGGCTGACCGCCCCCGTGGAACCCGTGGACCTCTACGCCGCCCTCTGCGAGGGCATGAGCAGACACCGCGGCCGCCGGGTGGATTTCCGGATGGCCTCGTTCCCGCCGGGGACGGCCAGCGGACTGTGGCTCGACATGGCGGACCGCGATCTCGTGGTCATCGAGGAGCGCACGGCACCCGACCACCAGTTGGTGATCCTGGGCCACGAGTTGTGGCACATGAAGGCCGGCCACTGCAGCCACCACGTCGACGGCGCCGCCGTCGCCGCCCGGCTGCTGTCCGACGAGGCCGACATCGGCGAGACCGTCCGCCGCGTCGCCGCGCGCACGCGCGCCGACGTACGGGAGGAGACCGAGGCCGAGACCTTCGGCTTACTGCTGGGGAGCCGGTGCCGGACCTGGCTCGCCGGGTCGGCGAGCCACCGGGCACCGGCGCAGCGGGACCATCTGGCGGGCCGGATCGAGGCAGCGCTGGGCTATCGGGGGCACAGGAACGATCGTTGAACGGCCAGGACTACTACATACCGGCAGCCGCCATGGCGGTCTCGCTCGCCTTCAAGCTGCCGGCCCTGCGCCACAACTGGCGTGACCCGCTGCTCCGTTCCGTCTGCGCGCTGCTGACACTGGCCGGCGCCGTGTTCGCCTTCGCCGCCCCGCCCACCATCGCGGCCGTCAACCGCTGGACCGGGGTCCCGAACATCTCCGCCCCTCTGGTGTACTGCCTGATCACCGCGTTCAGCGCCTCCTGCCTGGTCCTGGTCGTCAACTGGCGGGGCGGACCGCCCGAGGAGACCCGCCGCACCTCGCGGCGCTGGATCCTCGGCTACAGCGTGGTGATCGTGGCCCTGGTCGTGCTGTTCGCCCTGGGCGAGGCCCCGCAGGAGCGGCTGCGCGACCTGGACACCCACTACGCGAACACCCCGTACATCCGGGAGATGATCGCCCTCTACCTGGTGGCGCACAACGTGGCCGCGGTGGTGATGGTGGCCATGTGCTGGCGCTGGTCCCTCCAGGTGCGAGGCTGGCTGCGGGTCGGCCTGATGATCATCGTCGCGGGCTACATGTTCAACCTCAGCTACGACGCGACCAAGATGTCCGCGGTGGTGGCCCGCTGGACCGGTCACGACCTCGACTTCCTCAGCACGCTCGTCGCCCCGCCGCTGGCCTCCGTCGGAGCGCTGATCAGCGCGATCGGCTTCGTGCTCCCGCTCGTGTGCCAGCGCCTGTCGGACAGCTGGGAGACCTGGACGACGTACCGCAGGCTCGGTTCGTTGTGGCAGGAGGTGCAGATCGCCGCGCCCGGCGGCACCCCCTCGGTGCAGATGGCCTGGTGGTCCGCCGCCGAGCTGCGCGTGATCCAGCGCGAGTCGGACATCCACGACGGATTCCTGCACCTGGGCCCGTACTTCGACCGGCGCCTGCGCGAGGAGGCCCACGAGCGCGCCCTCGCCGAGGGCGCCGACGAGACGACCGCCCGCGCGGTCGCCGACGCCGCCATGGTCGCGGCCGCCGTTCAGGCCCGCTCGGCCGACCCCGAGGGCAGGGTCATCGGCGCCGGCGAGGAGACCGTGCTCGACACCGCGGACGGACCGCGCGACCTGCTGCGGATCTCCCACGCCCTGCGGCATTCGCCGCTGGTGCGGGCGGTCCGGCAGCAGGCCGCCCTCTCGGGCAGCGGCCACGCCTGAGCCGCGGGCAGGGACTCAGCGCGCGGCGGCCACCGCCGTCGCCGGGAACAGGTCCTGGAAGGGGCCGGCGGAGTCGATCCCCTCCCGCCCGTAGGGCGCGTCGAAGCTCCACACCATGAACAGCAGGAACACGATCAGCGCGCTGAACAGCCCGGCCAGCAGCAGCTCACGCCCGGAGCGGCGGATCTGCAGTGTGAAGATCAGCCCGACGGTGACCACCCCGCCGACCAGCAGCCCGAACCACACCACGCTGGGCAGCGTGGACTCCGAGCTCTGGGTCCGCGAGTGGCGGGCGTCGTCGGCGGCGGCGATGTGGTCCAGCAGCGGCTGGTAGGCCTGCGCCTGGAGTTCGGTGGCCGGGCTCTGGTGGGTGACGTCGCTGCGCAGCTTGCCCAGCAGCTGGGCCCCCTCGGCCGACGCGCCCTCCCCGGAGGTCAGCAGCGGCCAGTCCACGGCGACCGTGTGGGAGACGTACGCGTCCACCTCGCCGCGGATCCGGTCCCGGACGGCGGCCGGGTAGACGTCGGCGCGCTGGGTGACCTCGTACAGCGCCTGGGCCTCGCGGCGGACGCTGTCCTCGGCGGCGCCGCGCGCCTCCCAGACGCCCGCGATGGCCAGGCCCAGGACGATCGCGTAGACCACGCCCACCATCATGGTCATGTACTCGATGACATCGGGGGTTTCACTGGTGTCCTCGTCGTCGGCGGCCCGGCGGTGCCGGATCAGCGTGATGGCGAGGACGAGGGCGCAGACGAGCGCCATGGCGATGGCCAGGACCAGCCATTCGGACACGTGGATTCTCCCGTGGTGGTTCGGAGGGCGGTTCGGAGGGCGGTTCGGTACGTGGATGCGCGGCGGCGGTCAGCCGCGGCTCTTGGAGCGGGGGCGCAGGGCGGCGGCCGCCAGCACGGCCGGGGTCGTGACGACGACCATGAGCATCACGGTGGACATCCCGCCCGGCCCGCGCCGCTCCAGGGCCACGGAGCGGTACGGACGCACGTGGAAGGCGCTCACAGGCGCGGCCGAGGCTCCGGGCCGGGGCGGAGCGGGTGCGTCCGCCCGGTCCGGGCCGGGACCGGACCCAGGACCCGGCGCGGGCACCGGCGCCTGCGCCACCCCGGCCCGGGCCTTCGCTGCGGGCCCCGCCGGACTCGGCGGCTGCGGCACCCCGGGCGGCCGCACGGGCTCGGGCCGGTCAGCGGCGGCGGGCGGCTCCGGGGACCGTCCCGGGTGGTGCACGGTGGGCCGCCGGGCTCCGGGCACGCCCGTGCGCACCGAGGGCGGCCGGAACACGGGCCGTCCCGGCTCGCCGTCCGGCACGCACACGTCGAGCCGGGCGCCGCGGCCGTGCCCGTCGCCCGCGACCGCCACGTGGCCGTGCAGGGGGCAGAGGGCCGCCACCAGGCCCGCCCCGGCGAGGTACTGCCAAGCGGTCACCGCGTGTCCTCCCGATTTCGCATCGCGCGCGAGGTCCATGGGATTCATGGGTTACGGCTGAAGAAACGATCACGGGCCTGCTTCGACACGCGGCAGACCGGACAAGATCACGGACCGAGCAGATCGGACCGGGTTCGGCGCGTCACGTCATGAATACGACAATCCGAGCGCAGGATGCTCCCGTGGACACGGACGTCATCATCGTCGGCGCCGAGCCGGCCGCGGGCCCGATCCGGAAGACGGGCTCCGGGGCGGTGCCGGCATGAGCTCCGCACGCGCCGAGCTGTCCGCGGGGGTGCGCCGGATCGACCTGGACGCCGACGGGACCGCCCTGTCCGCCCTGCTCTGCGCACCGCCCCAGGGCGCTGCGCGGGCGACGGTGGTAGCGGTGCACGGGGCGGGCATGAGCGCGGGCTACTTCGACAGCCAGGCCCTGCCCGACTTCTCCCTGCTCACCCTGGGGGCCCGGCTCGGGTACACGGTCGTGGCCGTCGACCGGCCGGGCTACGGCCGGTCCGCCCGGGCCCTGCCCGAGGGACTGCCGGTCGCCGAGCAGGCGGCCGCCCTGGCCGCCGCCGTACGGGACTTCGCAGCGCGGTACCCGACCGGCGCCGGTACCTTCCTCCTGGCCCACTCCTTCGGCGGCAA
Source organism: Streptomyces sp. NPDC048349 (assembly GCF_040651925.1). Lineage (NCBI taxonomy): Bacteria > Bacillati > Actinomycetota > Actinomycetes > Kitasatosporales > Streptomycetaceae > Streptomyces > Streptomyces sp. NPDC048349. The sequence goes on from NZ_JBEZLA010000029.1 coordinate 44,060, forward strand.
GGTCGCGCTGCTCACGGCCGCGGACCACGCTCCCGCCGACCTGCTCGGCGTGGAGGTCTCCGGCTGTGGCCACCGCTACGCACCGGACGCCTTCACCGGTACGGGCGCGTCCAGGGGAGGCCGGCGCAGCTGGGGGCCGTTGCGCCTCTACCCGCCGAGCACGTTCTCCACCTGCGGGTCGATCGTGGCCCCCGTCCCGCCCCGGGAGCAGGCCGACGTCGTCCGCTGGCCCGAGGTCTTCCGGGATGCGGCGGGCCGCGTCCGCGTGCCCCTGCGGTTCACGTTCGCCGAGCACGAGCCGTGGTGGCGCTACGACCGGGAAGCGCTCGCCGAGCTGAGGTCGCGGCTCACCGCCGCCCCCCGGGTGCACATCGACCGGCAGCCGGGGGCCGGCCACAACATCAGCCTCGGCCACGCGGCCCGCGCCTACCACCTGCGCTGCTTCGGCTTCTTCGAGGACTGCCTGGTGCGGGGTACCGTCGCGCAGCCGCCCCTGGACTCCGACGGCGACCAGGAACAAAAGGCCGTCCCCGCCTGACCCGCTGCGTCGGTCCGCTCGGGGCCTCCCCGGACGTGCGCAAGGGCGCGACCCCTGCCGGGTCGCGCCCTCACGAAGGTGCCGCTCGGAGATCAGGCCTCCGGGGAGCCGCCGAACCGCTCGCGGTAGGACTCCAGGTCCTCCTCGGTGATCCGCGCGAAGAGCACGGGCGGCACGGTGAACGGCGTACCGGCCGGGACCGCGTCCAGGCACCTGGCCTGCTCGGGGGTGACCCAGGCGGCCGTGTCGTCGGCGAGCTCGAACGAGGAGCGCATGGCGCGGGCCGAGGCCGGGATGAAGGGCTCGGAGACCACCGAATAGAGGTGGATCAGGTTCATCGCGGTGCGCAGGGTGAGCGCCGCGCCCTCCAGGTCAGTCTTGACCTCCAGCCAGGGGGCCTTCTCGTCCAGGTAGGCGTTGCCGGCCGACCACAGGGCGCGCAGCGCGGCAGCCGCCTTGCGGTACTGGAGGGTCTCCATGTGGCCCTCGTACTCGGCCAGCAGCTCGGCGATCTGCTCGCCCAGCTTGGTCTCGGCCTCGCCGGCGGGGCTGCCGGCGGGGACCTCGTCGCCGAACTTCTTGCGGGAGAAGGTCAGTACGCGGTTGACGAAGTTGCCGAGGGTGCCGCCGAGGTCCTTGTTGACCGTGGCGGCGAAGTGCTCCCACGTGAAGGACGAGTCGTCGGACTCGGGCGCGTTGGCGATGAGGAAGTAGCGCCAGAAGTCGGCCGGGAGGATCTCCAGCGCCTGGTCGGTGAAGACGCCGCGCTTCTGCGAGGTGGAGAACTTGCCGCCGTAGTACGTCAGCCAGTTGAAGGCCTTGACGTAGTCGACCTTCTTCCACGGCTCACGCGTGCCCAGCTCGGTGGCGGGGAACATCACCGTGTGGAACGGGACGTTGTCCTTGGCCATGAACTGCGTATAGCGGACGTCCTCGGCCTCGTACCACCACGACTTGTAGTCGCCGTTGCCGGCGTTGAGGTCCGCCCACTCCTTCGTCGCGCCGATGTACTCGATCGGGGCGTCGAACCAGACGTAGAAGACCTTGCCCTCGGCCGCCAGTTCGGGCCAGGTGTCGGCCGGCACCGGGACGCCCCAGTCGAGGTCGCGGGTGATCGCGCGGTCGTGCAGGCCCTCGGTCAGCCACTTGCGGGCGATGGAGGACGCCAGCTGCGGCCACTCCTCCTCGTGCCGCGCGACCCAGCCCTCGACCTCGTGCTGCAGCTTGGACTGGAGCAGGAAGAGGTGCTTGGTCTCGCGGACCTCCAGCTCGGTGGAGCCGGAGATCGCCGAGCGGGGCTCGATCAGGTCCGTGGGGTCCAGAACGCGGGTGCAGTTCTCGCACTGGTCACCGCGGGCCTTGTCGTAGCCGCAGTGCGGACAGGTGCCCTCGACGTAGCGGTCCGGCAGGAAGCGGCCGTCGACCGGCGAGTAGACCTGCCGGATCGCGCGCTCCTCGATGAAGCCGTTCTCCTGGAGCCGCCGCGCGAAGTGCTGGGTGATCTCCCGGTTCTGCTCCGAGGAGCTGCGGCCGAAGTAGTCGAAGGACAGCTCGAAGCCGTCGTAGACCGCCTTCTGGGCGTCGTGGGCCTGCGCGCAGAACTCGGCGACCGACAGACCGGCCTCCTTGGCGGCGAGTTCGGCAGGGGTGCCGTGCTCGTCGGTGGCGCAGATGTAGAGGACGTCGTGGCCGCGCTGGCGGAGGTACCGGGAGTACACATCCGCCGGAAGCATCGACCCGACCATGTTGCCCAGGTGCTTGATCCCGTTGATGTAGGGAAGCGCGCTGGTGATCAGGTGTCGAGCCATCCTCGGATGCTCCATTTCGTATGTGCGGTACCGCGTGACGTGACGGACTGTGAGTGCGGTTCATCGTATCGAACCGCCGAAAGGCCCCGCGCCGCATTTGTTTCAGGGTGGACGTCACACAAAAGCGAGGGTCGTGACCTCTCCGTCACGGCCCTCGCGATGGCGCCCATGCTACAGGCCCGCAGATGGTCACGCGCCGTGCACTGCCATCTGCGACCGGCATATGCATACGCGCTGGTTGGAGAGGTGCGCGATCGTGATCGATCACAAGTCGGTCATCACCGAACGTAATATTTCCAGGTTTCTTCTCTGCGCCCTCCGAGTGCGCCCGCGCTGATTTCCTGTTCCGCGGCACAGGGGATGAGGTGGAACGGTGAGCGATGGCGGACCGGAGGAGTCCGGTGGGGCCGTGGGACTGCCGAGCCGACGCCGGCGGCCGACGACCATGAGCCAGTGGGATCCGACGGCGCGCCTGTCGTACTGGGCCTTCCACGCCAATCGGCGGCCCGCGTACATGCGCTTCGCGTATCTGCAGCTGGGCTCCGACGAGGCGGCCGAGGAAGCGGTGGACGCCGCCTTCGACGCGATCATGGGCGAGTGGCTGCGCATGCTGCACATGGACCGGCTCGACGCGTACGCGTGGACCGTGCTCAAGCAGCGCCTGGTCGAACGCCAGCACCGGCGCCACCCCTGGCAGCCGCACCGGCCCGAGCCGATGGACATCAGCGCCTTCGAGGCCGCCCTCAAGGAGGCCCGCACCGATCAGTACGAGGTGCTGGCCGACACCATCCGCTTCTACTCCGCCGTCTCCCGGCTCGTCGAGCGGCAGCGCGACGCCGTGCTGCTGCGGTACGGGCTCCAGTGCTCCCCCGGTGAGGCCGCCGCCGTGATGGGCGTCGACGAGGCCACGGTCCGCTCCTACCTCGGCCAGGCCCACCGGCGCCTCGCCCGGCTGCTCGACACCTCCGCGGAGGCCGCCGACCCGGCCCTCGACGCGGACGCCGATCCAGCCGAATCCGCCGAATCATGAGGCCCCGCGAACGCCGGCAACCGCAGGACGGCGAACGGACCCCCCGCTCCCTGGCCGAGTTCCTCGACCGGGCGGGCGTCCGCGACCGCTATCCGCACTACGACCTCGGCGCGGCCGAGGCCCGGCTGCTGCGCGCGACCCGGCACGCGCCCACCCCCGGCCACCGCGCCCGCCGCCGCTCGGTGTTCGGCTGGAGCGACCCGGCGCGCGACTGCCCGCTCGACTCCGAACGGGCCCGGCTCGACCTCAAGGCCGTCTGCCTGGCCTCCGTGTGCGCGCCGAAGGCGCAGGCGCAGCTCGACTCCTTCCTCTCCGGCGGGCACACCGACCTGGCCGGCGCGGTCGTCTTCGGCTGTCTGCTGCACCTGGCCGGGCTGCGCGAAGGCGCCAGGTTCTGGTGGCAGTTCGCCGCCGGTTCGGGCAGCGCGCGTACCGCCCAGGCCGCGTACTGCCTCTTCCTCGACCACTCCCGGCGCGGTGAGCACCACGACGCCCGGCTGTGGGCGCGCGAGCTGGGCCGCCGCGGCTTCCGGCCGGGCGGCCGCCGGGACCTGCGCGACGTGCGGCTGTGCGCGCAGGCGGCGGTCCTGCGGTACGTGGACCAGCTGGACGATCCCGACCTGGGCCCGGTGCCGCTGCCGCGGCCCGGGCTGCCCGGGGTGCTGGCCGCGTTCCGGCCGGCGGCGGCCGGCGCCGGCCCCGCTCCGGCCGCCGCCCCGGCACCGGCGGCCGTACCCGTACCGCCCCTCGCGGCCGGCCCGCTGCGCCACCCGGCCCTGACGGCCGCGGCGCGCGGGACCGTCGTCCAGGCCGGCACCGGCGAGGCCCTGGCGGAGGCCCGGCGCGCGCTGGCCGTCGTACGGGTCCTGGAGCAGCACCCGCTGGGCGTGCGGGCCGCGCAGCTCGCGCGGACGGCGGGCCTCAGCGGGGAGGAGCTCGGCCCGCTGCTGTCGATGCTGTGCGAGGAGGAGTACGCCTACCGCCCGGCCGCGGGGGTGTACGCGCGCGGACCGGCCCTGGACCGGCTCGCGGCGCCGGGCGGCCAGGGTCTGGCGGGCCAGCTGCAGCGTACCCTGGCCCTGGCCCGGGACAGCGCCGGAGCGGCCGTGTACCTGAGCCGGTACGCGGACGGCGAGGTCCGGATCACGCAGATGGCGGACGGGCCGGGCACTCCGCCGGTGCGGGAGTGGGTGGACTTCCGGGCAGCCGCCCACGCCAGCGCCGTGGGCAAGTGCCTGCTGACCCAGCTCGACCACGACCGCCGCGCCGACCACGTGGCCCGGCACCGCCCCGCGCGGCTCACCCCTCGGACGATCACCGACAGCCGGGCCCTGTTCACCGCCCTGGACGCGGTGGCACCGGGCGCGCCCGTCTTCGACCTGCTCGAGTACTCCCCCGGCGTGGTCTGCGCCGCGGTGCCGATCGCCACCGGCGAGGCGGCCGGAAGCCTCGCGCTGTCGCTGCCCGCGGCCCATGCGCACCGGCTGGCCTCGGCCACCGAGGCCCTGCGCCGCAAGGCCGTCCCGGTGCTCCTCGCACTGCTGCTGACGGGTGCGATCCCTCCGGACGCCCCGGCCGCGCCGCCGGCCGCGCAGGCCCCGTCCGCGCCGGACGCCACGGGCGCGGCGGATGCCCGGGGCTCGGAACGCCCGGCCCCGCCGTCCCTGCCCGAGCCGGGGCGGGCGCCGCTGACCCCGGAGACCCTGCGCCACCTGCGGCGGCTCTTCCGCACACCGCTGACCGGGACGAGCGGCTCCCCGGCGGGCCCGCACCTGGTGAGCGACACCGGTTCCGCGGCGGCGTACCTCTTCGAGGCCCTCCCGGACACCGGCCGGCCGTGCCTGTCCCTGCCGCACACCTTCACCCAGGTCGCCCCGGGCACCCTGGCCACCCCGACGGGTCTGGTGGTCCTGGGCACGTGATCAAGGGCCGGCGGACCCCGCCCGCGCCGGGGCGAAGGAGTCCAGCGCCGCGTCGAAGCGGCTCCGGGCCTCGGCGAGCCGGCTGACGGGGGCGGACACCCAGACGTCGTACATGCGGCCGTTCTCGTCCCAGCAGAGGTCGAAGGTGTGCCGGGCCCCCTCGGCGCGCGTGAAGCCGTCCCAGGTGAACTCCCACAGGGCGGCGGGCAGTCCGTCGTGGGTCGTCGCGACGACCGACCCGTCCCGGTATCCGGGGTTGGTGTCGGGGCCGGAGGCGTGGGCGCGGCGCATCACGCCCAGCGGGCCTTCGGCGGCCGCGGGCTTCACCTTGATGCCGATCCTGACGGCGCCGTCCGGGGAGCTGTAGAAGACCCGCTGGTCGTCGGTGGTGCGCTGGTAGCCGTCGGGTACGACGAGGGCGAAGCCCTGCGGATCGGTGGCGGTCCGGTATCCGGGAGGCGCGGACTCGGGCGTCGGGCCCGCGGCCGGGGGGTGCGTCACGGCGGCGCTGACGCCGGGTGCGCCGGCACCGGATGCGCTGGCCGCGGGGGCGGCCGTTGCGGGGGCGGCCGTTGCCGGGGCGGCGGTCGCGGGGGCCGTGGTCGCGGGGGCGTCCGGCGTCCCTCCGTGCGCCCGGCCCGCCGGCCCGTCCGCGAGCAGGACCGCGGCGCCCACCCCGCCGGCCACGGCCACCGCGACCAGCGCCGCCGCGATCAGCCGGGTACGGCGGCCGGCGCGGAGGACCCGGGTCCGGGCGGGCCGCCGGGGCGGATCGGGGACGGGCACCCGGTCGGACAGGGGCACCGCGCCGGTGGTCGCGTACGCCGACAGCAGCCGCTCGGCCTCCGCCGCCCCCATCCGCCGCTCCGGGTCGCGCTCCAGCAGCCCCGCGATCACCGGGAGCAGCGGCCCCGCCTGGGCCGGCGGCCGGATCTCGTCGTACACGACGGCGTGCAGGACGCCGCCGAGCGAATCCCGGTGGAAGGGCGACTCCCCGGTCAGTGCGGCGCACAGCAGCACGCCCAGGGACCACAGGTCGGATGCGGGGCCGGCGGCTTCGCCCTGCATGCGCTCGGGCGAGGTGTACTCGGGCGAGCCGACGAAGGCGCCGGTCTCGCTGAGGGTGGTGGATCCGGCGAGGCGGGCGATGCCGAAGTCGGTGAGCACGACCCGGCCGGTACCCGCTTCCAGCAGGACGTTGGCCGGTTTGATGTCCCGGTGGAGCACGCCACGGGCGTGTGCGGCGTTCAGCGCGGCGAGCAGGGCGAGCCCCGTACGGGCCGCCTCGGCGGGGTCCAGCGGCCCGTCGGCGGCGAGCCGGTCGGCGAGCGAGCGGCCTTCGACGAGTTCCATGACGATGAAGGGGCGCCCCTCGTGCTCGGTGACGTCATGGACCACGACGACGTGCGGGTGCTTGATCTGCGCCACCGCGCGCGCCTCACGCAGGGCGCCCGCGGACTGCGTCCCGTCGTCGACGTGGAGCTCCTTGACGGCGACCGGGCGGCCGAGCAGTTCGTCGCAGGCCTCCCAGACGGTGCCCATCCCGCCCCGGCCCAGCCGCTTCCCGAGGCGGTAGCGCCCACCCATCACGCTGCTGCTGCGCGGATCGTCCTGCGACACGTTGCTCCCCTTGGCCCCTTGGCGCCCATGATGCCGCACGAACACAGGGCCCGTTGCGGACACGGTCCGAACCGGGGAAGCCAGTGGGTCACTCTGCCGAGTCGTGATCGTCGGGAGGACGTGGACGCCATGAAGCACGTACTCGCGGCCGTGGCCCACGCCGGGCCCCAGGAGGCGGCTTCGTCATGGCGGACTGCCGGAAAACGCAGAAAACCCCACCGAAGACTTCTCGGCGTTTCGCACCGCTGTTGGTCATGCGTTGGTCACGTGACCGACCCGCTGCAGCAGCGGCTTTCTACTCCGGCGGTCGGCTGTACTGCTCCAGCGCAGCCTTCGACGTGGACCGGTCCACCAGCCGCAGCTCCCATGGCCCCGTGTTCACGTCGAAGTCCTTGCCGAACCCGACCCACTTTCCCGCCATGCGTCGGCCGGTCGGCTCCACAAGCATCTGGACCGCACCGTGGTAGCGAGCGCCGTTGTAGTAGCCGTCCGAAGCGGTCTGCTCCACCCACGAGCCAGTGACCACGTTGCGATCCACGGTCAGGTCCAGGGTGAGAGGGCTGTCCGGGTTCGAGGACGCACCTGGCAGGCTCTGAGCCGTCAGCCGGTTCCCATGCTGGACGATCACCACATAGTGCTTGCCCTCGTGAGTCACATTCCGACTCGACGAGAAGAACTCGTAGCGGCTGAGCCACACCCCCGAGTAGGTCTCGGCGGCCAGCTGAGCTGCCTGAGGGGTTGCAGCAGCGGAGGTGACCCCGTCTGCTCCTGCGTCCATGTCATGCCCTCCTTTGCCGTCTGCGCGGACCCTCGCCATTGGTACCGGCAGGGTGAACCCCAGGGCCTCAACCGGACGGCCCGTGACCCGCTCTAACGCCCTTGCGTACACGCCCCGGGGCGTCTTACTTGTCCCTGACTCCCAGCGCTGTACCAGACGCTTTGATGCCTCGTTGGGCTCTCCGAGTTCTACGCCTGCCCGACGGATGGCCTTGGCGAAGTCGTCTTGGCTCATACGCAGGCCGATACGAACGGCCCGCAACACATCATTCGGCACCACGGCGGTCGTCGTCATGACGTCAAAGCTAGACCGAAGTGCCGCTCAGTGACACCGGTTTGACGCCCCCGGCGGCGTCATTGACGCCCGTTCGAAGGGCGCCCACCCGACGCCCGTTCCGTCGTCGCTCTGTCCTGGGTTCCGGGGCCAACATCAAGGCGTCGTGAGGCAGCCGCATCGGGAGGGTGAGCGAATGGCCAAGGAGTTCAGGAACCAGGGGCTTCCCGGAGGCAGCCCCGGAGGCCCGATCGCCCTCTCACTCCCGGCCTTGCAGCCGAGACCCGTCGAAGGATGCGGGATCTGCGCGACGGTTGCGCAGGAACGGGAGGCGGCATGGGGGCGCGGAGACAAGTCCGCTGCGTCTGACGCGAACGTGAAGCTGCGCAACCACCGGTACCACGCCTCATGACCAGGACTCTGCGGGTATCCCGGGACGGCGGCCGGACATACGGCGGACACCTCGTGTATCCGACCGACCGGAGCGAGAAGCCGCTGATGCCGGCAGCGCCGTCCAGATGGCTCCCGTGCGAGTGCCCACGATGCTCCCCCACGATCACGCACCATCAGCAGGGACCGGCCCCGGTCGTCCTCTGACCAGAAAGGCACAGACGTGACGCTCACACAGCAGTCGACCGAGGTTTCAGATCTCATCAGCCCCGACCTTCAGGGCCGCCTCATCCAGGACGTACGCAAGACCTGGCCGGAGCTGTCCGATGAGATGGGCGAGCGCGGCGTGAACCAGATGGTGGCCTTCCTGGTCGCCTCGACGCGCTCTGACGAGCCGCTCACCCCGTCGCTCCGGGTCGACCTCTTCTGGCACGCGTTCCTTCAGCGGAGTGTGCCCTACGTCGCGTTCTCCAAGGCGCTCGGCACCGAGTACATCCACCACGTCCCGGACGACACCGAGACCGGTTCGGACCCGGAGGCGGGCCGGGCCGCCATGGACGCAACGAAGGCCACGATCCGTGCAGCCGGGTTCACCATCGACCCCGAGTTCTGGCCCAACGAGGGCGCGGCGGACTGCTCGCAGTGCCACGCTGGGTGCACCGACAGCCCGGTCAGCTAGGCAAGTAGTACCCCGTGAGCCATCAGCCGCCCGGCCACCCCCGCCGGGCGGCTGCCCGCATTCAGCAAAAGGACGGAAAGTGCCAGACACCCGTAGTGCTGCTTGGGACGCCTACTCGAAGACCAAACCCCAGCGGCGTACGACCAACGCCAAAGGCGAGACCACGTGGTTCAACTGGACCCAGTACCCGGACCACGGCCCCGGGGCCGAAGTACTCGCCTTGCAGCCGGGCGAGACCGTACTTGACCTCGGGTGCGGGGCAGGCGGGAACCTTGCCCACCTGGCCACCCTCGGCATGAAGGCCGTAGGCGTGGACCTGTCGCGTGCACAGCTTTCCAAGGCCCGTGAGCGCTGGCCGGACGTGGACGGCATGGAGTTGCACCAGGGCGAGGCGCTTGCCTTCATGGAGACCGCGCGGGCCCCGTTCAACGCGATCTACTCCGTTTTCGGCGCCGCTTACTTCACCGACCCGGGGCTCATGCTCCCCGCCGCGCTTGACGCGCTCACCCCCGGAGGGGTGTTCGCCATGTCCCAGCATCCGGCCGTCGAGGGCTGCTACGGATGCCAGGCTTCTTACATCCCTCGAGATCCTGACGAGGACCCTGCGGTGGTGAGGCGGTGGGACTACGAACCGGCAACCTGGGCCATGATGCTCAAGGAATACGGCTTCGCTGACGTGACTGCCACCGTGCTACCGGCCCCCGCCGATGGGAAGCGCCGGATCGGCACCCTGCTTGTTCATGGCAGGCGAGCGTAGGCGGAGGTGCACAACGGCGGGTGCCGCGTCAAAGGATCCCCGCCCCGTTCTGTCGCCCGTTTGGCCTGCGCCCCGGAGGCCTGCCAGTCCCTGACCGTCCTGCCCACGCGGGTAGGCGCGAACGCAGAAGCCCCGGCCATTGGCCGGGGCTTTCGTGGTTAGGCGGAGATCAGAGCAGCGAGCGGAACGAGATGGCCCGGTACGGGCACTCACGTACGTGGGTCACGCCACTGCCCAGAAAAGCAGAAAACCCCACCGAAGTGGGGTTCCTACTGGTGTCCGAGGGGGGACTTGAACCCCCACGCCCGATAAAGGGCACTAGCACCTCAAGCTAGCGCGTCTGCCATTCCGCCACCCGGACCGGTGGTCGGCCCCGGTTTCCCGCGGCGACATGGACAACAATAGCAAAGGATCGGCGGGCCTCCGACCACTTATCCGCGCGGCCGTCGTCCGCCACGCCGTGCTGACCTGCACGCATGTGGCCCCGGGCGTCGCAAGACGGAGCGTCTCGCCCGGCTCACGGGCAGCGGATGACCTGGCCGGCGTAGGAGAGGTTGCCGCCGAAGCCGAAGAGGAGCACGGGAGCGCCCGTCGGGATCTCGCCGCGCTGCACCAGCTTGGACAGGGCCATCGGGATGCTGGCGGCCGAGGTGTTGCCGGAGTCGACCACGTCGCGGGCGACGACGGCGTTGACGGCGCCGATCTTGGCCGCGAGCGGCTCGATGATCCGCAGGTTCGCCTGGTGCAGGACGACGGCGGCCAGGTCCTCCGGGAGGACGCCGGCCTTCTCGCACACCTTGCGGGCGAGCGGCGGGAGCTGGCTGGTGGTCCAGCGGTAGACGGACTGGCCCTCCTGCGCGAAGACCGGCGGCGAGCCCTCGATGCGGACGGCGTTGCCCATCTCCGGGACCGACCCCCACAGCACCGGGCCGATGCCCGGCTGCTCGCAGGCCTCCACGACGGCCGCGCCGGCGCCGTCTCCGGTGAGCACGCAGGTGCTGCGGTCGCTCCAGTCGGTGATCTCGGTCATCTTGTCGGCGCCGATGACCAGGGCGCGGGAGGCGGAGCCGGCCCGGATGGCGTGGTCGGCGGTGGCCAGGGCGTGCGTGAAGCCCGAGCAGACGACGTTGATGTCCATCACGGCGGGGCCGGCGCCCATGCCCAGCTTGGCGGCGACGCGCGCGGCCATGTTGGGCGAGCGGTCGATGGCCGTGGAGGTGGCGACCAGGACCAGGTCGATGTCGTCCGGGGTCAGGCCGGCGCCGGCCAGGGCCTTGCCTGCCGCCTGGAAGGCCAGCTCGTCCACCGGCTCGTCCGGACCCGCGATGTGGCGCGTCTTGATACCGACCCGGGACCGGATCCACTCGTCCGTGGTGTCGACCATGGCCGCGAGGTCCTCGTTGGTGAGCACTTTCGCGGGCTGGTAGTGCCCTAGCGCCACCACGCGTGAACCGGTCATGGGCGGGGTCCCCCCTCGTACGGAAGTCAGGATCACCCAGCTTTGCCTGCTACTGGTGGGTACGTGTGCGTGTGACCCGACAGGATTCGGGGGCCGGAATTTGGAGATTCCCGAGGATCCGGCAGCCGGGGAGGGTGCGGGAAGCGGAACCGCGACAATGAGGTTGTCGCATGCGGGCAAGAATGCGCAGGCCAGAACAGAGGGGTGGATTGATCGCCATGGGACGGGTCACCGAGCGCCGTCGTGTCGTCCGGATCCGGAACGGCGCGGTGGGGGTCCGTCCGGACACGCTCGTCGCCGAGGAGCCGCTGGAGATACGGCTGAACGGCAAGCCGCTGGCGATCACGATGCGCACCCCGGGGGACGACTTCGCCCTGGCGGTGGGCTTCCTGGTGAGCGAGGGGGTGCTCGCCTCGGCGTCGCACGTGCGGGCGGTCACCTACTGCGAGGGGGCGGCCGAAGACGGCTCCAACACCTACAACGTCGTGAACGTGCAGCTGGCGGCCGGCGTCCCCGTGCCGGACATCACGTTGGAGCGGAACGTCTACACGACCTCGTCCTGCGGCCTGTGCGGCAAGGCCAGCCTGGACGCTGTCCGTACGGCGACCCGCTTCCCCGCGACGGCCGCCGACCCGGTACGGATCACCGCGGATGTCCTGGGCGTGCTGCCCGACCGGCTGCGCGCGGCCCAGAAGGTCTTCGACCGCACGGGCGGGCTGCACGCGGCCGGCCTGTTCACGGCGGACGGGGAGCTGCTGGACCTGCGCGAGGACGTGGGCCGGCACAACGCGGTGGACAAGATCGTCGGACGGGCCCTGCAGGCCGGCCGCCTGCCGCTGGCCGGGGCGGTGCTGCTGGTGTCGGGCCGGGCCTCCTTCGAGCTCGCGCAGAAGGCCGTGATGGCGGGCATCCCGATCCTGGCAGCGGTCTCGGCCCCGTCCTCCCTGGCCGTGGACCTGGCCCTGGAATCGGGCCTGACCCTGATCGGCTTCCTGCGCGGCCCGGACATGAACGTCTACGCGGGCGAGGAACGCGTCACGATGTGACCGCCGGGGGCGGCCCGGCGGCCGTGTGCGTCAGCGCCCGCGGCGGGTGCGGCGCGTGGTGCGCGCGGGCGGGTTGGGCGCCGGCGGGTCGATGCGGTGGAGGTCCAGGGTGGGCGGGACGGGGGTGGCGCCGGGGCCGCCCGACGCGGCCCAGGCGATGATCTCGTCGGTGGCGGTGTCGTCCAGGGCCCAGCCGAACCAGGCCGCGCGGGCTCCGCGGCGCCGGGCCTCGGTGGTGGGCTGGACCACGATGACGTTGGCCTGGGCGCAGGGTCCGAGGCAGTCGCTCGTACGGACGGCCAGGCGGCCCCCGGAGGCGGCCGCCGCCTCGCGCAGCCGGGCGAGCTGGCCGGCGTGGTCGGAGCCGGGGTTCTTGCGGGGGTCGCCGCAGCAGCAGCCGCGGCAGACCACCAGGGTGCAGGGGCGTTCGGCGTGGGCACCGTTCGGGCGTATCCAGGTCACCACCGAACGTTATCGGGCCTGACCCGTGGCCCGTTGGGGCGGCGGGGAGACCTGCGCCACACGGTCGGCGGCGAGTTCGCCGTCCACCGGGTCCTGGGCGCGGCGGCGGGCGAGGACCGCACAGACCATCAGCTGCATCTGGTGGAACAGCATCAGCGGCAGCACCGCGAGGCTCGCCTGCGCTCCGAACAGCACGCTCGCCATGGGCAGTCCGGCGGCCAGGCTCTTCTTCGACCCGGCGAACTGGATGGTGATGCGGTCCGCGCGGCCGAATCCGAGGCGCTTCGCGCCGTGCCAGGTGGCGAGGAGCATGACGGCGAGGAGGACGGCCTCCACCACCAGAAGGGCGCCCAGGCGCGGCAGGCTGATCCGGTGCCAGATTCCGGCGGCCATGCCGGCGCTGAAGGCGGCGTAGACGACGAGCAGGATCGAGCCGCGGTCGACGTGGCCGAGGACCGGCCGGTGGCGTGCGAGGAAGCCGCCGACCCACGGCCGCAGCACCTGCCCGAGGAGGAAGGGGAGCAGGAGCTGCAGGGCGATCTTGAGGAGGGAGTCCGGGGAGAAGCCGCCCGCGTCGCTGCCGAGCAGGGCAGCGGCGAGGAGGGGGGTGAGGAGGATGCCGGCGAGGCTGGAGAAGGAGCCGGCGCAGATCGCCGCGGGGACGTTGCCGCGGGCGATCGAGGTGAAGGCGATGGAGGACTGGATGGTCGAGGGGACCAGGCACAGGAACAGCAGGCCGCTGTAGAGGGGCTGGGTGAGCACCTCCGGGACCAGGCCCCGGGCGGCGAGGCCCAGGAGGGGGAAGAGGAGGAAGGTGCAGGCGAGGACGGTGAGGTGCAGCCGCCAGTGGCGCAGCCCGTCGAGGGCCTCACGGGTGGAGAGCCGGGCTCCGTAGAGGAAGAAGAGCAGGGCGACGGCCGCGGTGGAGGCGCCGCCGACGACGGTGGCGGCCGGGCCTCGTGCCGGGAGCAGCGCGGCGAGGCCGACGGTGCCGAGGAGCGCCAGGACGTACGGGTCCAGCGGCAGCCGGGTGGGGAGGTGCGGGCGGCGCATGTGCGGGTGCTCTCTTGCCGACGGGGAGTGGTCTCCCCTCATGGTGCGGGGGCAGCGGTGATCGGGAAACCCGTACACCGCACTCACTGTCATCACGATCCGCGATGGGCGCGCCTAGCATGGGCGTATGTACGACCCCGTCCAGCTGCGTACGTTCCTCACGGTGGCCCAGACGCTCAGCTTCACGCAGGCCGCGGGGCGGCTCGGCGTACGGCAGTCCACGGTCAGCCAGCACGTGCGGCGGCTGGAGGAGGCGACGGGGCGGCCGCTGTTCCTGCGGGACACGCACAGCGTCGAACTGACCGAGGACGGCGAGGCACTGCTGGGCTTCGCGCGCACGATCCTCGAGGCGCACGAGCGGGCGGCGGCCTTCTTCACGGGGACCCGGCTGCGGGGCCGGCTGCGGTTCGGGGCCTCGGAGGACTTCGTGCTGACGCGGCTGCCGGAGATCCTGGAGGGATTCCGGCACGAGCATCCCGAGGTGGACCTGGAGCTGACGGTGGAGCTGTCGGGGACGCTGCACGAACGGCTGGACGCGGGACGCCTCGACCTGGTGCTGGCGAAGCGGCGCGGGCCGGGCGACGAGCGGGGGCGCCTGGTGTGGCGGGACCGGATGGTGTGGATCGGGGCGGAGGGGCTGCGGGTGGACCCGGAGCACCCGGTGCCGCTGATCGTCTTCCCGCCGCCGGGGATCACCAGGGCCCGGGCCCTGGAAGTGCTGGAGCGGGACGGGCGGCCGTGGCGGATCGCCTGCACGAGCGGCAGCCTGAGCGGGCTGATCGCGGCGGCCCGGGCGGGGCTGGGCGTGATGGCGCACACCCGGGGGCTGATCCCGCCGGGGCTGGTCCGGGTCGGCGGACTGCCCGACCTGGGCCCGGTGGAGTTCGCGCTGCTGCGCGGCCCGCGCGTCTCGGCTCCCGCCGAGGCCCTGGCCTCGGCCGTCCTCTCGGGCGCGGACCGCCTCACCCGCACGGCGTGAGCCGCCGGCCCGGACCGCAGCCGCCTGCCCGGCAGGGGTGTGGCGGCGGGCGCAACCACGCCGCTGAGGAGGTCTTGTGGAGGAATCCGCAGGCTGATCAACTGCGGTCCGGCGTGGGGTAGCGTCGCCGCGCCGCACGGAGAGGAGCGGGGCCATGCGCGAGATCACCGTCCCACCGGTCATCACGGACGCGCCCGTCGGCGGGCTGGCCGACACCGTCTTCCGGCACGCGCACGAGGAACCGGGCCGGGTGGTCCTCGGGCGCAAGACCGGCGGCGTCTGGCAGGACGTGACCTCCGGACAGCTGGCCGCCGAGGTCCTGGCGCTCGCCAAGGGGCTGCTGGCCCAGGGGGTGGGGTTCGGGGACCGGGTCGCCGTCATGTCCCGTACCCGGTACGAGTGGACCCTGTTCGACTTCGCCCTGTGGGCGATCGGGGCCCAGCCCGTCCCCGTCTATCCGACCTCCTCCGCCGAGCAGGTCCAGTGGATCCTGCACGACTCCGCGTGCACGGCCTGCGTCGTCGAGAACGAGGACCAGGCCATGACGGTGGGCTCGGTCGTCGACCGGCTCCCCCGGCTGCGGCTGCTGTGGCAGCTCGACGCGGGGGCCGTGGACTCGCTGGTCGCCGCCGGGCGCGGGGTGTCCGAGGACGTCGTGCACCGGCACCGCGGGGCGGTGACCCCGGACGCGGTCGCCACCGTCATCTACACCTCGGGGACCACCGGGCGGCCCAAGGGGTGCGTGCTCACCCACGCCAACTTCATGTACGAGGCCGACACGATGGTCAGCCGCTGGGAGTCCGTCTTCCGGGCCGGCCCGGGCGAGCAGCCGTCCACCCTGCTCTTCCTGCCGCTGGCGCACGTCTTCGGGCGGATGGTGGAGGTGGCCGCGATCCGGTCGCGGGTCAAGCTCGGGCACCAGCCGGTACTGACGGCGGCCGAACTGCTGCCGGACCTCGCCGCGTTCCGGCCGACCTTCGTGCTGGGGGTCCCGTACGTCTTCGAGAAGGTCTTCGCGGCCGCCCGCCGCAAGGCGGAGGCGGACGGGCGCACGGGCGCCTTCGACCGGGCGGTGGAGACGGCCGTACGGTACGCGGAGGCGCGCGAGCAGAAGGCCTTCGGCCTCGGGCCGGGACCCTCGGCCGGGCTGCGGATGGAACACCAGCTCTTCGAGAAGCTCGTGTACGGGAAGGTCCGCGAGGCGATGGGCGGCCGGGTGCGGCACGCCATGTCGGGCGGGTCGGCGATGTCGCGCCGCCTCGGGCTGTTCTTCGACGGGGCCGGGATCACGGTCTACGAGGGGTACGGGCTGACCGAGTCGTGCGCGGCGGCCACGGCGAACCCGCCCGGGGCGACCAAGTACGGCACGGTGGGCCCGCCGATCCCCGGCGGCACGGTGCACATCGCGGACGACGGGGAGGTCTGGCTGCACGGCGGGCACGTCTTCTCCGGGTACCTCAACGACCCGCACGGCACGCAGGAGGTGCTGCGCGGCGGC
Source organism: Streptomyces sp. NPDC048349 (assembly GCF_040651925.1). Taxonomy (NCBI): domain Bacteria; kingdom Bacillati; phylum Actinomycetota; class Actinomycetes; order Kitasatosporales; family Streptomycetaceae; genus Streptomyces; species Streptomyces sp. NPDC048349. The sequence goes on from NZ_JBEZLA010000029.1 coordinate 60,352, forward strand.
TGGCTGGCCACCGGGGACCTGGGGCGGCTGGACGAGGACGGCTACCTCACCATCACCGGCCGCAAGAAGGAGATCCTGGTGACCTCCAACGGCAAGAGCGTCCAGCCCGCCGCGCTGGAGGAGCGGGTCCGCTCGCATCCGCTGGTGGCGCAGTGCGTGCTGGTGGGCAACGACCGGCCGTACATAGCGGCCCTGATCACCCTGGACCCGGAAGGGATCGCGCACTGGCTGTCGATGCGAGGCCTGCCGCAGCGGCCGGCGGCGGAGCTGGTGCACGACGCGGACCTGTCGGCGGAGGTCCGGCGGGCGGTGGTGGCGGCCAACACCCTGGTCTCGCAGGCGGAGGCGATCCGCACCTTCCGGGTCCTGCCCGAGCAGTTCAGCGAGGAGCGGGGGCTGCTGACCCCCTCGTTGAAGCTCAAGCGGCGGGCGATCGAGAAGGCGTACGCGATGGAGGTCGCGGCCCTGTACCAGCCGTGAGCAGGCCGGTTCCCGAGTCGGCGCACCGCCTCCCGGTTTCCTGACGGTTCGTCACCACACCTGCGCCCGGGATATTGACGATGCGTCAGGTCACGCACAGAATGCGGGGATTCCGACCGGAGGGATCCCCAGATGTTGCGACCGATCCGCACCCTGGCCGCCGCGGCAGCGGCCCTCGCACTCGTCTCGGCCTGCAACTCGGCCTCCACGAACGGCAACGGCAAGGGCGGGGCCGGTGATACGCCCGGGGACCGCCGCGGGGTGACCGCCGAGTCGATCAAGGTCGGCGGCATCGTGTCGATGACCAGCGCGAGCGGATACAGCAAGAAGGACACCGACCTCGGCGCCAAGGCGCGGTACATGAGGGCCAACGCCGAAGGGGGCGTCAACGGCCGCAGGATCGACTACCTCGGCGCGCAGGACGACGGCCAGGACCCCGCGAAGAACATGGCGGCCGCCCGCAAACTCGTCCAGCAGGACAAGGTCTTCGCCGTCTCCCCCATGAGCTCGGTGACCTTCTCGGGCGCCGACTTCCTGGAACAGGAGAAGGTGCCCACCTTCGGCTGGGGCACCCTGCCCGCCTTCTGCGGGCCCAAGTACATCTACGGCTTCAACGGCTGCCTGGTCCCCACCCCCGGCGGCACCCTCAACCAGACCTGGCCCGAGGGCATCGGCCGGCTGCTCGGCGGTGCGCAGGGCAAGTCCGTCGCGGTCATCGCCAACGACAGCGACGCCGGCAAGTTCGGCATCCGCACCTTCCAGCAGGGTTTCGCCAGCGCCGGGTTCACGGTCTCCTACGCCAAGGCCTCCGTGCCGGCCACCGCCGTACCCAGCGACTGGTCGGCGTACGTGAAGGAGATCCTGGAGAGCAACGGCGGCAAGGCACCCGACGCCGTGGTCTCCGTCATGCAGACCCCCAACAACATCGGGCTGTTCACCGCGCTCAAGCGCAGCGGCTACAAGGGACTGCTCTCCGACCCCACCGACTACGACCCGGGCCTGCTCGCCAAGGACGCCACCAAGCAGGCGCTCGACGGGGTGCACGTCCTGCTCCAGTTCGAGCCCTTCGAGTCGGACAACCCGCGGATGGCCCAGTTCAAGGCCGACATCAAGGCCGCGGCGGGCGGGCAGGATGTTCCGCTCAGCATGCACATGATGACCGGGTACATGTCGGCGGACCTGTTCGTGTCCATCGCCGAGACGGCGGGCAAGGACCTGACCGTCGAGTCCTTCCAGGCCGCCGCGCAGCGCTTCTCCGACACCGGCACCCTCGTCGGCGACCGGGCGGAGCCCAGGGGGCAGAAGGACAGCTTCGGCTGCGGTGCGCTCGTCCAGCTGAAGAACGGCAGGTACGAGGTGTCCGTCCCGTTCACCTGCCACGAGCCCATCCCCTTCAAGTAGGGCCGCGGCATGGGGGATCTGCTCGTCTTCGTACTGAGCGGCCTGGTCTCCGGCGCCCTGTACGCGCTGCTCGCCACCGGGCTGGTGCTGTCGTACTCGGCGTCCGGGCTGTTCAACTTCGCGCACGGGGCCACCGCCTACCTGTGTGCGCTCACCTTCTACGAGCTGCACTCCGGCCTGGGCTGGCCGGCCGTCCCCGCCGCGCTGCTGGTGGTGTGCGTCCTGGCGCCCGGCCTCGGCTGGGGCCTGGACCGGCTGATGTTCCGCCGGCTCGCGCGGGTCGGCGAGACGGCGCAGATCGTGGCGACCATCGGGCTGCTGGTGGCCCTGCCGGCGGCCGGGCTGTGGTCGGTCGAGCTGCTCGCGGACGCGGGCGCGCCGGTGAAACCGGCCGAGAACCAGTTCGGGCTGCCCGGGGTCGGGCCCAGCCCGGCCACGTCCTGGCAGCTCGCGCAGGGCGTCGGCGTCGACTCCGACCAGCTGATCACCTGGGTGGTGACGGCGGTGGCGGCGGTGGCCCTGTGGGTGCTGATGCGCCGCACCCGGCTCGGGCTGCTGCTGCGGGCGGCCGTCGACAACCGCTCGCTGACCGAGCTGCGCGGCATCAGCGCCGACCGGCTCTCCTCGGTGGCCTGGATGATCGCGTCGGTACTGGCGGGGCTGGCGGGGGTGCTGGCGACGCCGCTGCTGGGGCTGTCCGCCCACGACTTCACGCTGTTCCTGTTCGTCTCGGCGACGGCGGCGGTCATCGGACGGTTCGCGTCGGTGCCGCTCGCCTTCGCGGGCGGGCTGGGGCTGGGGGTCCTGCAGAACCTGGTGGCCGGGTACGCGTCCTTCGCCGAGGGCATCACCGGCTTCCGTACGGCGGTGCCGTTCCTGATCCTGTTCGGGGGCCTGCTGGTGCTGACGCGCCGGGCGCGGACGGCGGGGACCGCAGCCGTGGACGCACCGCCGGTGGACCACCTTGCCGACGCGTCGTGGGGCAGGCGCTGGGGGGTGTGGGCGGCGGGCGCGGCGGCGCTGTGCGTCGCGTTCTACACCGTGACCACGCCCTTCTGGAGCGGGCTGCTGGCGCAGGGGCTGGCCATCGGGCTGGTGTTCATGTCCTTCACCGTGGTGACCGGGCTGGGGGCGATGGTCTCGCTCGCCCAGGGCACCTTCGTGACCGGTGCGGCGCTGGTCGCCGGACTGCTGATGAGCCGGGGCTGGCCGTTCGCGGCGGCGCTGGCGGTCGGCACGTGCGCGGCCGCCGTCCTGGGCGCCCTGGTCGCCCTGCCGGCGCTGCGGCTGGGCGGCCGGTCGCTGGCCCTGGCGACGCTCGCGCTGGCCTTCCTGGCCGACCAGGTGCTGTTCCAGCTGCGGTGGCTGCGCAACGGGGATTCCGGGTGGCCGGTCCCCCGGCCGGTGTTCGGGCCGGTGGACCTGTCCGACGACCGGGCGCTGGGCGTGGCCCTGGTGGCCTTGGTCGCGGCGGTGGCAGCCGCTCTGAGCGCGCTGCGGAGCTCCCCCTCGGGGCGGGCGATGCTGGCCGTACGGTCGGCGCCGGCGGCCGCGATGGCCTCGGGGGTGTCGGTCCTGCGGACCAAGCTGTTGCTGTTCACCCTGTCGGCGGGGCTGGCCGGGTTCGGCGGCGTGATGTACGCGTCGTTCAACACCCGGATCACGGCGACGGACTTCACGGCGATGACGGGGCTGGTGTGGCTGGCGGTGGTCGTGGCGGCGGGTGTGCGGCGGCCGGCCTATGCCGTGGTGGCGGGGCTGGTGTTCGCCGTGGCGCCGCGGCTGCTGTCGGACTACGTGACGCCGTCCGCCCACCTGCCGGTGATCCTGTTCGGGCTGGCGGGGTTGGCGTTGGCCAATGACCCCGACGGGTACTGCGCGGCGGTGCCGGTGCGGCTGGCGAAGCGGCGGGCCGCGGCCGGGAGCCCTGCGGGGCTCTCCCCCACCCCGCCCCCTCCCGGAACCGTGGACTACGCCCCCGAACCCCCGACCCGGGGCTCCGCGCCGGACCCGTCGTGGGCTCAGCCCCCGGACCCCCGCGCCCCGCGTGCCGGCAAGGCCGTCCCTCCAGCCCCTGCGGCGAACGAGCCGCCCGCAGGTTCCGCCGCCGTGCCCGCTCTGGAGCTGCGCGGCATCACGGCCGGGTACGACGGGGGGCTCGTCCTGCACGGAGTGGACCTGTCCGTGCGGAGAGGGGAGATCCTCGCCGTGCTCGGGCCCAACGGGGCCGGGAAGAGCACGGCGTGCCGAGTGGCCGCCGGGGCGCTGCCCGCATCCGGCGGGGCGGTCTTCGTCCACGGGCGGGACGCCACCCGCGACGGCGCCGTACGGCGGGCGCGGGCCGGGGTGGTGCTCGCCCCCGAAGGCCGCGGGATCTTCCCTGCGCTCACGATCGAGGAGAACCTGGCCCTGTACCTGCGGGAGGCCGACGCCCGGGCCGCCGTCTACGACCGCTTCCCGCGGCTCGCGGAACGACGCGGCGTGCCCGCCGGGGCCCTGTCCGGCGGGGAGCAGCAGATGCTGGCCCTCGCGCCGCTGCTGCAGCGCCCGCCCGAGGTGCTGATCGCCGACGAGCCCTCGCTCGGGCTCGCCCCGCGCGTGGTGGAGGAGGTGTACGCACTGCTCACCGAGCTCCGCGGGGCCGGCACCGCGCTGCTCCTGGTGGAGGAGAGGGCGGCGGAGATCCTCGGTATCGCGGACACCGTGGCCTGCCTCTCCCAGGGCCGGGTCTCCTGGTGCGGGCCGCGCGCCGAGGTGGAGGCGGACCGGCTCACCGAGGCCTATCTGGGGATGGCGACATGAGCGGCTACCTGCTGGAGGCCCGGGGGGTCGGCGTGCGCTTCGGCGGCGTCCGGGCGCTGACCGGGGTGGACTTCGCGCTCCGCGCCGGCGAGGTGTGCGGGCTGATCGGGCCGAACGGGGCGGGGAAGACCACGCTGTTCGACGTGCTGTCCGGGATCCGGCGCCCCGACCAGGGGCGGGTCCTGCTGGACGGGGTGGACGTCACCCGCCGGTCCCCCGTCTGGCGGGCCCGGCACGGGATGCGCCGGACCTTCCAGCGCCAGCAGCTGTTCGGCCAGCTCAGCGTGGCCGACAACCTGCTGGTGGGGCAGGAGTGGCGGGGCGGCGGGGGCGGGCTCGCCGCCGATCTGGTCGCCTTCCCGGCCCGCCGGGCCCGGGAGCGGGCGCGCCGGGAGCGGGGCGAGCGGGTGCTGGCCGACTGCGGGATCGGCGCGCTGGGGACCTCGTACGCCGGCGGGCTGCCCGTCGGGCAGGCCCGGATGGTCGAACTGGCCCGCGCGGTGGCCGATCCCCCGCGGGTGCTGCTGCTGGACGAACCGGCGTCCGGGATGTCGGCTCCCGAGCGCGAGCAGCTCGCGGAGGTCGTCCGGCGGCTCGCGCGGGAGGAGGGCTGCGCGGTGCTGCTGGTCGAGCACAACGTGGCCTTCGTGATGGACCTGTGCGCACGGGTGGTCGTACTGGACCTCGGGGCGGTGCTCACCGAGGGTCCGCCGGCCGAGGTACGGGCCGATCCGCTGGTGCGGGAGGCCTACCTCGGGACGGCGTAGCCGGTCGGGGACGGCGGGAATACGTCGTGCGGGGGGCCGGTTGTCGCCCCGCGTACGACGCCGCCCACCGACTCCGAGGAAACGACCCCACGTGAACCAGGTCCCCACCGTCAAGCTCAACAACGGCACGCTCATGCCCCAGCTCGGCTTCGGCGTCTGGCAGGTGCCGGACGCGGAGGCGGAGCGGGCCGTCGCGACCGCGCTGGAGGCGGGCTACCGCAGCATCGACACGGCGGCCGTGTACGGCAACGAGGCCGGCACCGGCCGGGGACTCGCCGCCTCCGGCGTCGCGCGCGAGGAACTGTTCGTCACCACGAAGCTGTGGAACGGCCCGAAGCGGACCTGGAACCGCGACGCGGTGCTGCGCGCCTTCGACGATTCGCTGGACAAACTGGGCCTCGACCACGTCGACCTGTACCTGATCCACTGGCCGCGCCCGATGCGCGACGACTTCGTCTCCATCTGGCGGACCTTCGAGGAGATCGCGGCGGGCGGCCGGGCCCGGGCGGTCGGCGTGTCGAACTTCCGCCCGGCGGACCTGGACCGCCTGGCCGCGACGAGTGCGCTGGTTCCCGCCGTGAACCAGATCGAGCTGCATCCGCTGTTCCCGCAGGAGGAACTGCGCGCCGTGCACGCCGAGCGGGGGATCGCCACCGAGGCCTGGTCGCCGCTGGGCCAGGGCAAGGAGCTGCTGACGCTCCCCGCCGTGGCCGGGATCGCCGCCAAGCACGGGCGCAGCCCGGCGCAGGTGGTGCTGCGCTGGCACGTGCAGCACGGCAACGTCGCGATCCCGAAATCGGTGACCCCGGCCCGGATCCGGGAGAACCTGGACGTGTTCGGCTTCGAGCTGGACGCCGCCGACCTCGCCGTGCTGGACGCCCTGGGCACGGGCACGGCGGCCCGGCGGATCGGTCCCGACCCGGCCGTCTTCGACGTGTGAGCGCGGTCCACGTGAACCTTCCCGAAGGGCTCTACCGGATCCGCAACGTGGACAGTGGCCTGGTGCTCCAGCTGGAGGGTGCCTCCCGGGTGCGCGTCGGCCCGGACGGCCCGCCCGCACCGCAGGCCGCCCGCCGGTGGCGGATCTCGCCGGTGCACAGCGGCGGCGGCATCTTCCACGTGGTCAGCGAGGACAACGGGCGCCGGCTCGACGTCGCGAACGCCTCGACGGACAGCGGTGCCCGGGTGCAGGTGTGGCGGGCCAACGCCTTCGGCGCGCAGGAGTGGCTCGTCGAGGAACACCTGGACGCACCGGGCGTGGTCTCGCTGATCGCGTGCATCAGCGGCCTGCCCCTGGAGGCCGACGAAGAGGGCCGCGCCCGCCAGGGCGAGGACACCGATTCCCCGGCCCAGTGGTGGCGCCTGGAGCCGGCGTAGCGCACCGGTGTGGCGAGCCGCGCGAAGCCGCGCGGAGCGCCGGGCGTCGGCCGAAGCTCCGTACGCGGCAGGCCGGTTCTGCGCTCGGGGCGTCGTCCTGACCGGGCGCAGGCGGGGGGCTGCCGTGGCGGTGGCCTCGGCGTGGGGCCGCCGTGGCGGCGGCCTCGGCGTGGGGCTGCCGCCGCGGGGGGTGTCGTGGGCCTCGGCCCGCGCGTGGGCGTCGAGCAGCCGCAGCGGCCGCAGCTCAGCTCGCGCCGTGCGCCGGGGCGAGGGATTCGACGCGTTCGGCGAGTTCGAAGTCGTTCGCCGTCACCACGCCGCCCGCGTCGTGGCTGTTCACCGACAGCCGGACCGTGTTGTAGCCGAGCGTCAGGTCGGAGTGGTGGTTCAACTCCTCCTGGACGGCCGCGATGTGGGCGACCAGGGCGCTCGCCGCGAAGTGCGTGCCCAGCCGGTAGGTACGGAAGATCCGGTCGTCCTCGAAGGCCCAGCCGGGGAGTTCCCGCAACCGGTCCTCGATCTCCTTCTGTGACAGCGGTTCACTCGGCATCCACCGGCTCCTTTGCCCCGTTCTTGCCCGTGACGTGGAGTCAAGGTTCCCACAGTGCGCGCCGGAGCGAACCTTTCGCGCCATAGTGCGCTCGGGTACTTTCCGAGCCTTCCGCGTCCCACCCGCCGCCCCTATGCTCCTGCGCCGGACGTGATCATTACCAGCGGTAACAAGGGAACGAAGGGGCGGCACCTCAATTGGTGAGCACAGGCAGTTCCAGACGTACGTTCATCGCGGGCACCGCGGCCGCCGCGGCTGCCGGCGGCGCCCTGACGGTGGGCCCGGCGGCAGCACCGGCGACGGCAGCGACGGGGGCCGGGGCCGCGCCGAACGGCCGGCGCGTCGCCGTCCTCGGCGGCGGGGTGGCCGGGCTGACCGCGGCGCACGAACTCGCCGAGCGCGGGTACGCCGTCACCGTGTACGAACGCCGGGCGCTCGGCGGCAAGGCCCGCAGCATGGACGTGCCCGGCAGCGCCCGGGGCGGCCGCCGGCCGCTGCCGGCCGAACACGGCTTCCGCTTCATCCCCGGCATCTACCACAACCTGCCCGACACCATGCGGCGCATCCCCTTCCCCGGGAACGCGAACGGGGTGTGGGACAACCTCGTCGCCCCGCGCGAGATGATGTTCGCCCGGGCCGCGGGCCGTGAGGACCTGCGCGCGCCGATCCCCTGGCCGGAGCACTCCCCCGCCGAGCTGACCCCCGAAGAGATCAGGCGCGCCCTCACCGGCATCCTGCAGTCGCTGGTCAGGCTGCCGCTCCACGAGACGGCGTACTTCGTCAACCGGGTGCTCGTCTTCCTGACCAGCTGCGACGAGCGGCGCAACGAGGTCTGGGAGCACACCCCTTGGTGGGACTTCGTCCGCGCGGCGCAGATGTCGAGCGAGTACCAGCGGATCCTGGCCGTCGGCATCACCCGCAACATCGTGGCGACCAAGGCGGAGGAGGCCTCCACCCGCACGGTGGGCACCCTCGGCGAGGCCTTCGTCTTCAACCTGCTGGGCCGCGGCGCGGACGGCCCGCCGGACCGGATCCTCAACCTGCCCACCAACGAGGCCTGGATCGATCCCTGGGAAACCCATCTGCGCTCCCTCGGCGTGGAGTTCCGCATCGGCTGGACCGTGCGGGAGGTGCAGTACGGGAACGGCCGGGTGAGCGGGGTCGCCGTCCTGGACCCGGACGGCGCGCGGCAGACGGTCACCGCCGACCACTACGTCTCGGCGCTGCCCGTCGAGCACGCCCGGCGGACCTGGAGCACCGCGCTGCGGGCTGCCGATCCGATGCTGGGGCGCTGCGACAGACTGCAGACCGACTGGATGACCGGCATCCAGTTCTACCTCACCGAACGCGCCCCGCTCGTGCACGGCCACCTCAACTGCATCGACTCCGCCTGGTCGTTGACGGCGATCCAGCAGGCCGAGCACTGGCCCTCCCGGAACTTCCCGGCCGACTACGGCGACGGCACGGCGGTCGACTGCCTGTCGGTGGACATCTCGGAGTGGGACAAGCCCGGCATCCTGTACGGGAAGACGGCCAAGCAGTGCACCCGCGAGGAGGTGGCGCGCGAGGTGTGGGCCCAGCTCAAGGCCTCCCTCAACGACACCGGGAAGACGCTGCTGAGCGACTCCGCGCTGCACTCGTGGTTCCTGGATCCGGGCGTGGAGGGGCTGGGCACCCCGAACCCGACCAACCAGGACGAGCTGCTGATCCACCCGACCGGCACCTTCCACAACCGGCCGAGCGCGGGCACCCGCATTCCCAACTTCTTCCTCAGCGGGGACTACGTGGCGGTCGACATCGACCTGGCGACGATGGAGGGCGCGAACGCCTCCGCCCGCGCCGCGGTCAACTCACTGCTCGACCGGGACGGCTCGCCGGCCGCCCGGTGCACGGTCCAGCCGCTCTACCGTGCGCCGGAGGTCGAGTCCGCCAAGCGGCACGACCTGTGGCGCTACCGTCTCGGCCTGCGAAACGTCTTCGATCTGGGCTGACCGGGGCGGACCGGCTCGGCTACCGTCGGGCGCATGACCACCACGATGCCCACGGTCGGCGGCCTGCTCCGCACGTGGCGGGAGCGGCGCGGCATCAGTCGGCTGGAGCCGACGGGCCGCGCCGACTCCTCGTCCCGCCACACCACTTGGCCACTGCGCGCAGGGCGAGCTGCTGGAGCACGGCGAACGTGGCCACGGTGACGGCCCGCAGGGGGATGCACACCAGGCCGGCGGTGGTGGGCGTGAACCAGACCAGCAGGGAGAGCAGGCTGAGCGCGGCCCGGGAGTAGTTCGCCTCGATGGCGAACTACGCGGGGAAGGCCGGCGGCCTGCGGCGCGAGGCGAGGCAGCCGACCCACGCCGCCGAACACCCTGAGGACGAGGCGCAGTTCAAGCAGCGCAAGCGTGGAGGGGAAGTACGGGCGCCGGAGCCGAGTGCGCGGCCCCCGGAACCTGATGCCCCACCTTGTCGGGCGGCCCGGCGGGGCCGATTACGTCCGAGTTCATGCCAACCTTTTTTGAGCCGTACGGCAGGAAATGTTGCGTTACCGCTGGTTCGGCGCGGAGCGGACGGCTAGGCTTCACGCAACCCCAGCCCCTCGAACGTCTTGTCGACTTACGGAGAAGCAGCCGGTGCGAGCCACCGCCCGACCCGATCTCGCCGCACTCTGGCGTCGCGTGGAGGAGCTGGCGGAGCGGCACGGACAGGATCCGGCCCGGGTACTGGCCCTCCCGCGCCTGAGTCACCTCTCCGGGGTCGAACCGTGCAGGATCCCGGCGGTCGTTGCGGGCAGGGCCGCCGAGCTGCCACTCGAACAGCGCGTGCACCTGCGCTTCCTGCGGCTGCGCGCCACCCGCCGCGACAAGCACGGCCGGGAGTGGCCGCTCGCCGCGATAGCGGACGACTTCGGTGCACCCGGTGCCTCACTGGGCCCCCTCAACGCGGGGACGGGACTGCCCCGGCTGGGTCACGCGGCAGGCGTACAGCGCTTCTTCGGGGTGCACGCCGGCTTCCTGCTGGCCGACGCCAAGAGCGCGGTGGAACGGGCCCTCGCCCTCGCCCCGGAGGGTCGCGACGATCTGGAGAACCTCTCCCACCTCACCGGCATCACCCCGCAGGCCATCCGGCTCACCCTCGACGGCAGGCCGCCCCGGCTCCCGCTGAAGGAGCAGGTACGCGAGCGGTTCGAGCACCTGCGCCGCACCCGGCTGCGGGAGGACGGGCAGGCCCACTCGCTGGCGGCCATCGCCAAGTCCTTCGACGCCTCGGGCCAGTCGCTGACCCGCCTCGTCCAGGGAGAGGGCCTGCCCAACCTCGCCGCGGCCGCCGGGATCCAGCGGTTCTTCGGCGTGGAGGGCGGCTTCCTGCTGTCCGACGACACCGAGGCGCTGGGCACCGCGCTCACCGCCGTCGCACGCGAACTCGAGTCCGCGGAACGGCAGCAGGACAATCCCCTGCTCGCCGTGCTGCGGGCGCACGACGTGCGGAGCATCGTCACCCGGGCGGGCCGGCTCTCCCCGCGGGGCTGGAAGTCCCTCGCCGACCACCTGGACGATCTCCTCGCCCGGGAGGGCCAGCTCGGCCGGCCGGCTGCCCCTGCCGGCACCGGTGAGGATCCGACGGCCGCGGGCCCGGCGACCGGTGACCCGACCGCCGAGGGGGACACGCGATGAGGACCACTCGGGCGATGCGCGGCCTCGCCGGGGATCTGCTGGCGGACGCCCGCCTGACGCCCCCGGCCGGCGCCGCCGAGATCATCGGGCGCCTGTGCGCCGCGTACGCCCGCCGCCGCGGCGGCCGGAAGGTCGAGATCCGTTTCGCCTCCTTCCCGCCCGACACCGCCAGCGGGCTGTGGCTGGAGATGGACGAGCGCGACCTGCTCGTCATCGAGGAGCGCACCCGCCCCGAGCACCAGCTCGTCATCGCCTCCCACGAGCTGTGGCACGTCCACGAGGGAACCTGCGACAGCCACGGGCCGGGCATGGCGGTGGCCGCGCGCCTGACGGGACGCCACGGCGACCTCACCGAACTGCTGCACTGCGACGCCGGGCTGACCGAAGTGGTCCGCCAGGCCGCCGCCCGGGCCGACCACGGCGATCCCGCGGAGATCCGGGCCGAGATCTTCGGCCTGCACCTCGGCAAACTCCTCAGGCCGTACCTGCCTGCGCCCCGGGAAGAACAGTTCCCCGAGGCGATCGAGCGCATCAAGACCTCGCTCGGCTGGGGAAGCCCCGTGTCACGACGGTGACCGGTGCCCCCCCGGCCACCGCACCCCTCGCGCCGATGCCCTCACAGCACGGCCCCGACAGAGAGCACGCACGATGACCCAGTCTTCCCCGCCCCGCCACGCCGTCGTCATCGGCGGCAGTCTGGCCGGCCTGCTCGCGGCCGCCGTCCTCGCCGAGTACGCGACGGTCACCGTCGTCGACGCGGACCCCCTCCCCGAGGGCCCCGCGCCGCGGCGCGGACTCCCGCAGGCCCGGCACACCCACCTCCTGTGGTCCGGTGGCGCCCGCGCCATCGAGAAGATCCTGCCCGGCATCACCGACGACTGGACGGGCGCGGGCGCCATCCGCCGCAGCCTGCCCACCGACCTGGTGACCAAGACCGCGCAGGGCTGGATCCCGCGCGTCGGGGAGAAGCAGTTCAACATCTCGTGCAGCCGCGACCTCCTCGACTCGGTGGTCCGCGCACGGGTGACCGGCCTCAAGGGTGTCTCCACGCTCCAGCGGAGCCGGGTCCGGGCCCTGGAGGGCACCGCCGCCCGGGTCACGGGCGTACGGGTCGACACACCCGAGGAGGCGGGCGTGCTGCTGGCCGCGGACCTCGTGGTCGACGCGAGCGGACGCGGCTCGCGCGCCCGGACCTGGCTCCAGGCCCTGGGGGTGACCGGCATCCGGCAGGCCGAGGTCGACTCCGGCCTCGTCTACGCGACGAGGATCTTCGAAGCCCCGGCCGGAGCCCACGAGATGGGCTTCCCCATCGTCAACGTGCAGTCGGACCCCCGGGTGCCCGTCCCCGGGCAGACGGCCACGATCGTGCCCATCGAGAACGGCCGGTGGCAGGCCACCCTCTCCGGCACCCGCGGCGGGCAGCCGACCGGGGACCCCGACCGGTTCATCCCCTTCGCGAAGGGCATCCGGGACCCGATCGTCGGCGAACTCCTCGAGGGCAGGAAGCCCCTGACGGACGTCGCCGTCACCCAGGGCACCGCCAACCGCCGGATCTACTTCGAGAAGGCCGGGCTGCCCGACGGCTTCTTCGCCGTCGGCGACTCGGTGGCCACCTTCAACCCGCTGTACGGGCAGGGCATGACCGTCGCCGCCCAGGGGCTGCTGGCCGTACGGTCCCTGCTCCGGCAGAAGGGACTGGCGCACGCCGGCTTCGGCCGCGAGGCCCAGCGCGCGATCGCCCCCCAGGTGAGCACCGCCTGGGAGCTCGCCACCTCGCAGGACATCCTGTATCCGGGGGCCACCGGGATGACGCCGCGCGCGGGAACCGGCCTGCTCAACGCCTACGTCAACCGGCTGATGACGGGCGCGACCACCCACGAGGCGCTCACCGCCGCCCTGTTCAAGGTGCTCACCATGAGCAGTGCGCCGACCCACTGGCTCCACCCCTCGGTGGTCTGGCACGTCCTGCGCGCCTCGGACCGGGACGCTCTCAAGGCGCCGCCGCTCACCGCCGCCGAGCGGGCCGTCGCCGGGCTCGGCCCGGTGCCCGGCCCGTCCGGACCGCCGGCGCCCGGCCCGGACGGTCCGGTGACGCCCGGTCCGGTGGACCCGGTCGGCCCGGCCGACCCCGTCGGCCGGGCCCGGTGAGCGAGCAGGTCCTGCGCTACCTGCCGGCGTCCGTCATGGTCCTGGCGCTGCTGATCAAGGCGCCGACGCTGCGCCGGGACGTGGACCGGCCGCTGAACCGGGCCGCGTGCGCGCTGCTCGCCGTGGGCGCCCCCCTCACGTTCCTGGCGTCGCCGTCGACGATCTCCACGGTCAACCGGCTCACCGGCGTGGTCAACTTCTCCGCGCCGCTGGTGTTCGGCCTGATCACCGTCTTCTCCGGGACGTGCGTGGTGCTGGTCCTGCAGTGGCGCGGCGGCCCGCCCGCGGCGGTGCGCCGGGCCACCCGGCTGACCGTGGCGGCCTACGGCGCGGCGACCGTCGCGATCGTCGTGCTGTTCGTGATCGGCGACGCCCCCGTGGAGCGGGTCCGGGACCTGGACACGTACTACGCGACCACGCCGTGGATCCGCGAGATGATCGTCTGCTTCCTGCTGGCCCACACCGTAGGGACCTCGGCCCTGACCGTGCTGTGCGGGAAATGGCTCCGGCGCGCGGACCGTTCGCTGCGCCCGCTGCGCACCGGACTGGCGCTGATCGTGGTCGGCGGTCTGCTGGACCTGACCTACCTCGCCGCGAAGTGGGCCTCGGTGGCGGCCCGCTGGGCCGGCCGGGACTGGGTGGTCCCGGCCGACCTGGCCCTGTCCCTGGCCTCCGGGGCGGCTCTGATGATCGGTGCGGGGTTCATCGTTCCGCTGGTCGGCGGGTCGGCGGCCTGGCAGGACTTCGGCCGGTACCGGCGGCTGCGTCCGCTGTGGAAGGCCCTGCGCGGGTCCGCCGCCGGCCGGGTCCGGACCGTGCCGCTGGCCTGGTGGTCGCCGGTCGGGATCCGCCTCGTCCACCGCGAGTCCGTCATCGACGACGGCATCCTGGCGCTGGCCTCGTGGTTCGACCCCGCCGTGCGGCGTACGGCGTACGAGGCGGCGCGGGGGCAGGGCCTGGCCGAGGACCGGGCCGCCGTGATCGCCGACGCCGCCATGCTGGCGGCTGCCTGCCGGCGCCGGGCGGCCTGCGCGCAGGGTGTCCACCCCGACCCCTGCCGGCTGGAAAGCGGCCCGCTGGACGCCCTGGCCCGGGAGTTCGGCGCCTCCCCCATCGTCGCGGCGGCCCGGGAGGCGGCCGCCTCGGGGGCCTGAGCCGGCCGGCCTCCGGGGCGGTGCTCGTCCTTCGGTCCGCTACCGGGGGTAACGGGTAACACAACACCCCGGGCCCGAGGGCCCGGGGCGCTCGCCGTGCGGAAGGCGGTGCGGAGGGGTCAGAGGTCCGCGAGGGCGAGTCCGGCCTGCGCGGCGGCGGCCTGGACGGTCTGCTCGAGGAGTACGGCGATGGTCATCGGGCCGACGCCGCCGGGTACGGGCGTGATCAGCGAGGCGCGGGCGGCGGCCGACTCGAAGTGCACGTCGCCGACGTTGCCCTCGTTGTAGCCGGCGTCCAGGACCACCGCGCCCGGCTTGATGTCCTCGCCGCGGATGAACTCGGCCTTGCCCACGGCGGCGACCAGCACGTCGGCCTGGCGCACGATCGAGGAGAGGTCGCGGGTGCGGGAGTGGCAGTAGGTGACGGTGGCGTTCTGCTCCAGCAGCAGCATCCCGGCCGGCTTGCCGAGGATCGCGCTGCGGCCGACGACCACGGCGTGCTTGCCGGTGAGGTCCACGTCATAGGCGGCGAGCAGGCGCATGATGCCGCCCGGGGTGCAGGAGACGAAGCCCGGCAGTCCGAAGCCCATGGCGGCGAAGGAGTGCATGGTGACCCCGTCGACGTCCTTGCCGGGGGCGATGGCCTCGAAGGCGGCCCGCTCGTCGATGTGGTGCGGGACGGGGTGCTGGAGCAGGATGCCGCTGATCTCCGGGTCCTCGGAGAGGGCGGTGAGGGTGGCGACCAGTTCCCCGGTGGTGGTCTCGGCCGGCAGCTCCACGTGGCGGGAGGTGATCCCGGCCTTGGCGCAACGGTTCTGCTTCATGCGCACGTAGGTGACGGAGGCGGGGTCCTCGCCGACCAGCACGGTCGCGAGGCAGGGCGCGGTGCCGGTGCGCTCGGTGAGCTTGGCCGCGTGCACGGCGGTCTGCTCCGAGATGCGGCGGGCGAGGGCGGTGCCGTCCATCAGCCGGGCAGAGGCAGTCTGGGCAGTCGTCACGGGGTCTCCTGAACGTCGCTGCGGATCGCGGTTCGCCCAGGCGCGCGGCAGTCGGCGTACGGGACGTACGCCGGGCCGCTCCCCGGTGGTGATCCACCCGAACGCCAGTCACGGCCCGCGTCCACTGTAGTCGACGGCCGGCATATCCGGTGGTTGGCCGGGGCCCGACCTGGGACGATCCAGACATGACACGCACTTTCGACCACCTCGTCGCCGAGGCCGAGGCCGTCTCGGTGGACGGCTGGGACTTCTCCTGGCTCGACGGCCGGGCCGTCGAGCAGCGCCCGTCCTGGGGCTACCAGCGGCTGCTCGCCGAGCGCCTGGCCCGGGTGGGGTCCGCGCTGGACATCCAGACCGGCGGCGGCGAGGTACTGGCGGGCGCGGGCCCGCTGCCCCGGCTGACGGCGGCCACCGAGTCCTGGCCGCCGAACATCGAGCGGGCGACCCGGCTCCTGCACCCGCTCGGCGCGGTGGTGGTCGCCGACGCCGACGAGCCGCCGCTGCCCTTCGGGGACGAGGCCTTCGAGCTGGTCGCCAGCCGGCACCCGGTGACCGTCTGGTGGGAGGAGATCGCGCGGGTCCTGCGGCCGGGCGGCTGCTACCTCTCCCAGCAGGTCGGTCCGGCGAGCGTCTTCGAGCTCGTCGAGTACTTCCTCGGCCCGCAGCCGGAGGAGATCCGGCGCGCCCGGCACCCCGACGACGCTGTGGCGGACGCCACGAAAGCCGGCCTGGAAGTCGTCGATCTGCGCGCGGAACGGCTGCGCACGGAGTTCCACGACATCGGAGCCGTGATCTACTTTCTCCGGAAGGTGATCTGGATGGTGCCCGGCTTCACGGTCGGGCGGTACCGGGACCGGTTGCGCGAGCTGCACGAACGGATCGAACGCGAAGGCCCGTTCGTCGCGCACACCGCCCGCTTCCTCATCGAAGCCCGCAAAACGGGCTGACGGACGAGGCGGACGGATCTGCTCCGGTCAGGTTGCGCGGCCACAGCGTGGCGCAGGTCACTCAATTCAGCGCGTAACGAATCGACTCGGGCATGCGATGAACCGACAGGTGTCATCGCGCGGCCCCGGAATACAGACCCCCCTCGGGTCTGTTTCCCGAGTTCGCGCGATGATGTCCCGCCCACCCCTATCTGTTCGCAACGAGAGGCTCCTTGTGTCGCTCAGCCCGTCCCGTACGTTCCCTCCGGAGATCGCCGAATCGGAGGCCCTCGTCGCGCTCGTCGAGCGCGGCCGCGAGCAGGGTCACATCAACGGTGACGACGTGCGCCAGGCCTTCGAGGCCGGCCGCATCCCGGTGGACCAGTGGAAGCGGGTCCTGCGCAGCCTGAACCAGGTCCTGGACGAGGAGGGTGTCGCCCTCCACGTCAGCGCCGCCCCCGCCACCAAGACGGCTGCGAAGAAGCCCCGCAAGGCAGCCGCCGCCCCCGCCCGCACGGTGGCCAAGAAGGCCGCCGCGGCGCCCCGCCCCATCGGCGCGCGCAAGACCGCGGCCGCCGCTCCCCCGGCCACCGCGGCGGCGATATCCGCTCCGTCGGCCGCCGAGGACGAGGTGACGGCCGAGGCCGCCGCCGAGCCGAAGAAGCGGACGGTCAAGAAGACCGCGACCGCCGCGAAGAAGACCGCCACCAAGAAGACGGCCGCCAAGAAGACCAGCGCCAAGGACGCCGACGAGGCCGAGACCCCCGTGGTCGAGGGCGAGGACTGGGCAGCCGAGGACCTCGTCGACGAGGCCGAGGAGGAGTCCCCCAAGACCGGCGGCGCCCAGGGCTTCGTCCTGTCCGACGACGACGAGGACGACGCCCCGGCGCAGACGGTCATGGTGGCCGGTGCCACCGCCGACCCCGTCAAGGACTACCTCAAGCTCATCGGCAAGGTGCCGCTCCTCAACGCCGAGCAGGAGGTCGAGCTCGCCAAGCGCATCGAGGCCGGCCTGTTCTCCGAGTACAAGCTCGAAGAGGAGGAGGACCACAAGCCCGCCTTCAAGCGCGAGCTGGAGATCCTCGTCGAGGACGGCCGCCGCGCCAAGAACCACCTGCTGGAGGCCAACCTCCGCCTCGTGGTCTCCCTCGCCAAGCGCTACACCGGCCGCGGCATGCTCTTCCTGGACCTGATCCAGGAGGGCAACGTCGGCCTGATCCGCGCCGTGGAGAAGTTCGACTACACCAAGGGCTTCAAGTTCTCCACGTACGCGACCTGGTGGATCCGCCAGGCGATCACGCGCGCCATGGCCGACCAGTCGCGCACCATCCGCATCCCCGTGCACATGGTCGAGATCATCAACAAGCTCGCCCGCGTGCAGCGCCAGATGCTCCAGGACCTGGGCCGCGAGCCCACCCCGGAGGAGCTCGGCAAGGAACTCGACATGACCCCCGAGAAGGTCATCGAGGTCCAGAAGTACGGCCGCGAGCCGATCTCCCTGCACACCCCCCTGGGTGAGGAGGGCGACAGCGAGTTCGGTGACCTCATCGAGGACTCCGAGGCGGTCGTGCCCGCGGACGCGGTCTCCTTCACCTTCCTCCAGGAGCAGCTCCAGTCGATCCTGGGCACGCTCTCCGAGCGCGAGGCGGGCGTGGTCTCCATGCGCTACGGCCTCAACGACGGCCAGCCGAAGACCCTGGACGAGATCGGCCGCGTGTACGGGGTCACCCGTGAGCGCATCCGCCAGATCGAGTCCAAGACCATGTCGAAGCTGCGCCACCCGTCGCGTTCGCAGGTGCTGCGCGACTACCTCGACTAAACCGTCAGGTCAGTCGGAAGACGGGCCCTCGTGGTGTGAACGGCAGGGAGGCACCCTGCGGGACCAGATAGGCGTGCTCGCGCCGGATCCGCAGGGTGTCGCACCACCCGTCCGTGATCACCAGCACCGGGGCCCCGGGCGGGAAGTCCTCCGCCCGCTGCAGCAGGTCGATCCCCGGTTGCAGCTCGGTCCCGCCCCGCCCGCGCACCTTCACCCGGCCCGCGATCTCGGTCGGGGGCAGATAGCCCGCGTCGTACGGCGCCGCGTCGCAGAACACGACGCGCGCCGCCGGTACCTCGCGGGCTTGCGCGTACGAGGCGATGGCGCCCAGCGCCTTGCCGAGCAGGGCGGCGTTCATCGAGCCCGAGGTGTCGAGCACCACCCCGAAGGTGCAGCGGGCGGTCTCCTCGGGCGGGAAGTGGCGGCCGGCCCGCGGGATGTCCGGCGTGGACGCCTGGCGGCGCGCCGGACGGGCGAAGGAGCGGACGGGCACGGGACGCGGCACGAACTCGTCGAACCAGCGGGCGAGCCGGGCGTCCCAGGGCACGGGCGGGTGGGCGAGCGCCCGGATCTCCTGGATCAGCCCGGCGGGCAGCAGCCCGCGCCCGCCGTACTCGTGCAGGTCGAAGCCCTGGGTGAGGCCGCGCCGGTAGAAGTCGTCCAGGTCCGCGTACGGGACGCTGCCGCCGTGGGCCGGCGGCTCGCCCAGGATGTCCCCGAGGCCCTTGCCGCGCAGGGTCGCGAGGCGGCGCATGCGGCGCAGGTCGGTGGTGATGCGGTCGTAGACCTCCTCCACCGAGAGGTCCTTGAGCGCCGGGTCGTACAACAGCCCCTCGGGCATCTCGCCGACGCCCATCTCCACCAGCCAGCCGTTGACCACGTAGTCGGCGGCGACGTTGTGCAGGTACGGGTCGCGGGCGCCGCGGCGCTCGCCGTGGCGCAGGGCGGCGTGCAGCATCTCGTGGGCGAGGACGAACCGCCATTCGCCGTCGGTGAGGACGCGCAGCGGGTTGACGTAGATCTCCCCGGCGGCCGCGCTGACCGCGGCGATCGCGATGCCGTGGGAGCGGGCCAGCTCGGCGTCGGCGACGATCCGCATGCCCGCGGCGAGCCCGCCGAGGAGCGGGTAGGAGGAGACGAACCAGTTCAGGGCGCGGTCCCAGGGACGGGGCTCGCGGTCCTCGCGGCCCCCGGCCCGCTCCATGGTGGCGGAGACGGCCCGGGTCAGGGCGTGCGCGAAGGCGGTCTCCCAGTCGGGGACCGTGCCGGCCGACCCGTCCCGGGCGGGCCAGGTGACGAGGACCTGGTCGGGCTGCTCCCCGGCGGTGCCGCAGTGCTCGTAGACCGGCGGGATGCCGTCGCGGCGCCAGCGGGCGGCGAGCAGCTCCTCGTCCCCGCCGGGGTACTCCGCGGGCAGGTGGTCGGGGGCCCGGCCGGCCGGCGAGGTCAGCAGGAAGCGGTTGACGACGGTGCACCGGGCTGCGAGGTCGAAGCGGTCGGGCTGGGGGCGGTCGCGCTCCGTGGCGGCGGGGACGTGCCCGAAGCCGAGGTGCAGCAGGCAGTGGGCGATCGTCCAGGCCCACTCCGCCGGTTCGGCGAGCCGGGTGGGGTGGAGGTGGACGGTGCCGTTGGAGGTCACCACGGCCAGGCCCCGGGCGGGGGCCGCCGCGCAGACGGCCTCGCGACAGAGCGTGGCGTCGACGGCGGCGAGGGCCGGGTTCCGCTTGACCAGGGCCAGGCCCTCGGCGAAGGCCTGGGTGGCGGGGTCGGGCTTGGCCTTCTGCTGCGTACGGCGGCTCACCGGCGTGCCTCGACCAGGCGGGGCATGTCGCGGGCGGCCTCGACGAGGAACCAGGCGGGCAGGACGGGCAGGCCGTCGGCGTCGTCGGCGATGACGGTCTGGGCGACTTCGACGGAGATCTCGGCGAGCTGCACGAGGAGCGACTTGGCGCGGTAGGCGGTCTGCCGGACGGCGGGCGAAAGGTGCTCGCGCCGGGCGGGCAGTTCCTTGACCAGGCGGCCGCGGAAGGCCTCGGCGAGGTAGTAGAGCAGGTCGCGGTCGGCGAGGCGGGTGGGCCAGGAGGCGTCGCCCTTGAGGATCGCCTCGATGCCGAAGGTATGGCGGACGATCTTGGCGTACCCGCAGAAGGAGACGGCGTGGGCGGGGGTGAGGGTACCGTGCGCGACGACCTTCAGGGTCTGCTCGTCCAGGCCGGTCCCGAAGGAGTGCAGGGCGTCGGAGAGCATGTGCCAGGAGCGGGGGGTGGAGAACGCCTCCTCCGTCTTGGGCGGCTGCGACCAGAGGTGGTCGGGGCGGTCGGTGAGGTAGTCGGTGACCCAGGGGTGGATGCCGTTTTCGCCGGCCCAGACCAGCCAGTCCTGGGCGGACGCCTGGAGGTGGACGTGGGTGAGGCGGTTGACGAGGGCCGAGGCGATGGGCCGGGCCAGCGCGTTGTCGGTGGCCCGGTTGCCCGCGCCGATCACGATGGAGCCCGCGGGCAGCTCGTAGGAGCCGATCCGGCGGTCCAGGATCAGGGAGTAGAAGGCCTTTTGGACATCGGGGCTCGCGGCGTTGAGCTCGTCGAGGAAGAGGCAGTACGGCTCGTCGCGCGCGATGGCCTCGGGCGGGCAGAAGACGGAACGGCCGTCACGGATCTGCGGTACGCCGATCAGGTCCTCGGGGGCGAGCTGGGTGCCGAGCAGGCTGACGCATTCCAGGCCGAGCGAGTCGGCGAACTTCCGTACCAGCGAGGACTTGCCGATGCCGGGCGCGCCCCACAGGAACACGGGCCGCACGGTGGCGAGGCCGAGGAGGAGTTCGGGGATCTGGGCGGGGGTGACGGTGACGGCGGCCTGCACGGGCGTGGATGTCCTCGGGAGTTCGGGTGCGTGGTGCGCCCAGTGTGGGCACACCGCGCACCCGGCGGCATCCCGTTTTCAGGCGGCGGAGCCGGGTCGGGGAGTCGCGTCGCGGCGTCAGGTCGCGGAGTGCTCCAGCAGGTGCTTGAGCTTCTCCTCGCCCCGGGGCATCTCCTTGCGCACCATCGGCTTGACCACCAGGGGGACCAGGGCCCTGCCCATGCCGTGGCCCTCGAAGTCGACGGACAGGGTCACGCGGGAGCGGGACCCGTCGTCCAGGGGTTCGATGCGGCCCCGTACGTCCGGCCGGACCGGCCCGTCCACGCCGTGGATGTGCCAGCTCCGCGGCGGGTCGAGCTCGGTGAACTCCATGGTCGTGGGGATCCTTCGCTTGCCGATCTGCCGGGTGACGAGGACCTTCGAACCGACGTGGACGGGGAGGTCGCCCAGGGGAACGGCGGATACGGCACTGTCCTGCCACTCCGGCAGGTGCGTGGGATCCGTCAGGTAGGAGTAGACGTCCTCGGGCCGGCGGTCGATGTCGATGCTCTTGCTGATCGCGGACATGGCGGCCCCTTGGAGCCCCCCTGACTGGCCTCTCCTTCCAAACTACTCCGCGGGCGTGAGCGCCGCGCGCCGCTTGCGCGCGGCCATCACGGCATGGACCGCCACCCCCGCGAAGAGGAAGAGCACGCCCTGGTAGACGGCGGCGTGGCCGGAGCCCGCCACCAGCCACAGGGAAAAGGCGAAGGCCAGGGCGGCGAGGGCGCCGTCGCGCAGCAGGCGCCCGCGGTCGACGTGCTCGGGCCGTCCCGAGAGCAGGAAGTAGAGCTGCGCCGCGGTGGAGAGCAGGTACGGGACGGTCGCGGTGAAGGTGGTCACCAGCACCAGGACCTCGAAGACCCCGTCCGAGCCGGCCGTGTAGTTGTAGAGGGTCAGTGCGGAGGCGAGGACGACGGTGACGATCACGCCGGCCACCGGGACACCGCGCCGCTTCGTCGCGAAGACCTCGGGGAAGAGCCCGTCCTTGGCGGCGGCGTAGGGAGTCTGCGCGCTGAGCAGGGTCCAGCCGTTGAGCGCTCCGGCCATCGAGATCACCGCGGCGCAGGCGACCGCCGTGCCGCCCCAGGTGGCGCCGGCCCCTGCGTCTGCGGAGAACATGGCGTTGACGGCGTCCGTGAAGGGGGCCTGGGAGGAGACGAGGGTGGTGTGGGGGACCAGACCGAACACGGCGAGGGTACCCAGGAGGTAGACGGCCGCCGCGCCGGCGGTGCCCAGGATGGTGGCCCGGCCGACGTTGCGGGCGGGATCGCGGACCTCGCCCGCGCTGACGGCGGCGGACTCGACGCCCAGGTAGCTGAAGAGCAGGATCGCGGCGGAGGCGGACACGGCCCCGGCGGCGCTCTGGCCGGTGGCCCGGAAGGGGCCGAGGTTGGCCGGGTCGAAGAAGAGCAGACCGCCCACGGCGACGAGCAGCAGCGGGGCGAACTTCAGGATGGTGGACACCAGTTGGACGGCGCCGACGTACCGGGTGCCGGCCAGGTTGGCGAGCGCCGGGAGCCACTGCACGAGGAGGGCGGCCAGGCACATGGACCACGTGTGGGCGCCGATGGCGGGGAAGAGCACCCCGAGGTAGCCGACGGCCGCCACCGCGAGGGCCGCGTTGGAGACCCAGGTGGTGATCCAGTAGCTCCAGGCGGCGAGGAAGCCGGCGAAGTCGCCGAAGGCAGCGCGGGCGTAGACGTACGGGCCGCCGGTCTGGGGGTGCTGCTCGGCGAGGCGGCCGAAGACGAGGGCGAGGGTGATCGCGCCCAGGGTGAGCAGGGCGAACGCGACGAGGCTGATGGTGCCGAAGGGGGCCACCGAGGCGGGCAGCAGGAAGATTCCACCGCCGATGATGTTGCCCATGACCAGGCAGGTGGCGACGGGCAGGCCGAACCGCCGGTCGCCTTTCCGGCGGGGCTCCGCAGTCCTGGACGTCTCGGCGGGCGGGGCTGCGGTGCTGGTCATCGGTGGTGCGCCTCGGGGTGTCTCACATGGTGGGCAGGTCACCACATGGTTGACCACGGTCAAGGACGTGCCAAATCACCGGGTTTCGTCCGGCACGGGGTCCCCTGCGGAAGGAAGTATTCCGTCGAGGGCCGCCGCCGGCCGGGGATCCTGCACCGGGGCCTGCGGCCGGGGATCCTGCACGGGGACTTCCGGCCGGGGATCCAGCACGGGGGCTTCCGGCCGGGGATCCTGCACCGGGACCTGCGGCCCGGGGTCCTGCACGGCGACCTGCGGCCCGAGGTCCTGCACGGCGACCTGCGGCCCGCGATCCTGCACCGGCACCTGCGGCCCGTCCGCCTCGCGCAGCCAGCGCCGCAGTACGCCGTGCACCGCCTCGGCGCCCACCAGCCCGCCGCCCGGGTCGGACAGGTCCGCCGGCCACATCAGGAACGGCTGCCCCTGCTCCCCGCCCAGGCCCCCGTGCGAGCCGATCTGCTCCTCGAAGGCGTGCACCTCGCCCGTCCGCGGGTCGTAGGCCGAGTTGACCATCACGTCGGCGACGTGGGGGAAGGTGTCGGTCCGGCGCACGGCCGCGGCCGCCCCGGGGCCGTACGGAGCCAGCAGTTCCTCCGCCTCCCCGGGGACGTCGAGGCGGGCCTGCGCTCCGCCGGGGCCCAGCACCACGCCGTCCACGAGGACGAAACCGATCCCCGGGTGGTTCACGAGGGTCGCCAGCAGGGCCGGGTGCGTGCGCTCGATCCACGCGCGCGAGGCCCGGCCGGGGACCCCCGGGAAGGAGATCAGGCCGAGGTTGCCGGAGGCGAGCACCACGGGGTCGGATCCTGGCCCCGGATGGGCCTCTTCGCCCTCCTCCACCGGCCGGTGCAGGGCCGCCAGGACGGCCGCCCGGGCCTCGGCTCCGCTGGGGGTGCGGCCGGCCCGGCGGGAGACGGGCAGTCCGCAGCCCGCCCGGACCAGGTCCTTCAGGGTCAGCCCGTACCGGCCGAGGAAGGTCTCCCCCGGGCTCTGGCCGTGGTCGGAGAGCAGCACGATCCGGTACGCCCGCGGCGCGTGCTCGGCGACCCGGGCGATCAGCGCGAGGCTCCGGTCGAGGCGCGCCAGCACCTGGTCGGCGTCCGGGCCGTGCGGGCCGGAGTGGTGCGCGACCTCGTCGTAGGCGACCAGGTCGGCGTAGACCGCGGCGCGCCCGGCCAGCATGTCGCCGATCACGGCCGCCACGACCACGTCCCGTTCGACCACGGTCGCGAAGGCCCGGATCAGCGGATACAGCCCGCCGCGCGCCACCCGCGGCCGGTCCCCGCGGATCCGCGCCCGCAGCGACTGGCTTATCTCTCGGGCCGCCTCGGCGACGAAGGACAGGGCGGTGCGGACGGCGTTGGCCGGGTCGGAGAAGTACGCGAAGTAGCCGGCGCGGGAGCGGTTCGCCCGGCCCCTGCGGGCGGAGACCGAGAGGACCAGCGCCAGCTGGTCGGCGCCCCCGCTGAACAGGTTGCCGCGGCTGGCCCCGTCGAGCGTGAGCAGCCCGCCGTCGCAGGTGCGCCGGACGGCGCGCCGCTGGAGCTCGGCGGCGCTGGTGGGCCGGTTGCAGACGACCACCTCGCCGGTCTCCTTCTCGTACCAGCGGAACGCGGGTACGTCGAAGGTGGAGCCGTGCAGGATGCCGAGCTGGCTGGCGCCGGTCTGGCTCGACCAGTCGGTGCGCCAGGGCGCGATGCGGTGGCCGGCGTCCAGCCAGCCGGCGACGGCCGGCATCAGGCCGTCGCCCACGGCACGGCGCAGCGTCTGGTAGCCGACCCCGTCGAGCTGGAGGAAGACCAGCCCCGGAGCGGACTCGTCGGCGCCGGGCGCGCCCGCCCTCCGCTGCCGGCGCCGGCGCCGGTCGGCGAGGCGGTAGAGGCGCCGCCGGTACGCGTCGTCGTCGCGCACGGCGAGCGCGGTCGACGTCGCGGAGGCCACGGCCGACATCACGGCGGCCACCACCACGGCGGTCTCCGGGGCCGCCTCGCCGCGCCCCGCCGGGGACAGGCCGAGGGCTATCAGCAGCAGGGAGCCGTTGAGGAAGAAGACGAGCAGGCCGAGCACCAGGGCGGGCACCAGCAGCAGGGCCCGTACCAGCACCGGCCAGACCAGTGCGCTCAGCAGGCCGAAGGCGCCCGCCCCCCAGGCCGCCGTCAGCCCGATCTGCGTGATGCTGTCGCCGTCACCGGACTGCAGCCGGAAGTCGGGCAGGATCCCGGCCAGCGCGAGCATCGTCAGGGTGGACACCGCCCAGACGAGGACCACCCGTACCAGGGCGCCGCCCGCGGTCCGCCACCGTCCTCGCCACACCGCCGCAACCTCCCGCGCCGTCCCGCCTCCCAGGCTCGCACAGTGCGGCTCACCCGGCCGGGCGACACCGACGGCGCACGGAGGCGCAGGCCCGGCCCGGTCCGCACGACGGGCGCCGGGTGGCGGGGGGCCGGGTGCCAGGGGCCGGGTGCCGGGGGCGGGGCGCCGGGGGCGGGGTGCCGGTATCTCTTCTAGGTGCCGTCGTAGCCGGCGGTCGGCATGGAGAGCCGGCGGTGCACTTCGGCCTTCATCGCCGCGGTGTACGGGGGCTCTTGGTGCCCGGCGGTCTCCAGGCGCACCCCGCGGCGCGCGCACTCGGCGGTGAACTCCTCCACGGAGCCCAGCGCGCGGGCCAGCACGCGCGGGTTGGCCGCGACGAACAGGTCGACCTGCCCGGCGTCGATGTCCGACCAGAGTCCGCAGTGGTCGGCGCGCAGCCCGTAGACGAGCAGTTGCCGCGTGACGACGTACCCGCGGTCGGCGGCCCAGCGCGCGCACACGGCGTGCTGGCTGCGGGTGTCGACGGCGAAGGGGTCGGCGTCGAGTTCCTCGAGCGGGGCCAGGCTGGCGATCGCGGCCACGCGCAGCTCTTCCATGCCGCCCGACCCTACTCCGATCCACCGCCGGGGAGGAGGGGCGGCGGTGTTCCGGTTCCGGGCGGATCGACGGGGCAGCCTCTAGGGTCGTGGGGCGGTGCGCAGCGTGCGTCGTCCTGAGGGAGGGAGGCCCGGGTGCCGGTGGAGATCACCTGGTGGGGCCATGCCACGTGCACGGTCGAGGACTCCGGGGTGCGGCTGCTGACGGATCCGCTGTTCGCGCGGCGGCTGGCCCACCTGCGCCGGCGGCGCGGCGCGGTGCCCCCGCCCGAGGCCGCGCGGGCGGACGTGGTGCTCGTCTCGCACCTGCACGCGGACCACCTGCACCTGCCCTCCCTGGGGCGGCTGGCGCCCGGTACCCGGCTGCTGGTCCCGCGGGGTGCGCGCCGGGCGGTGCCGGGGCTGGCCCGGACGGCGGGGCTGCGCGGGCTGGTGGTGACGGAGGTGGCGCCGGGCGAGGAGGTGCCCGTACGGGGCGGCGTGCGGGTACGGGTGGTCAGCGCCCTGCACGACGGCCGGCGGCTGCCGTTCGGGCCGCAGAGCGCGCCCGCCCTGGGGTACGTGGTCCAGGGCGCGGCCCGGACCTACTTCGCCGGGGACACGGGGCTGTTCGCCACGATGGCCGAGGAGGTCGGGCCGGTCGACGTGGCCCTGCTGCCGGTGGGCGGCTGGGGGCCGTACCTGGGTCCTGGGCACCTGGACGCGGGGCGGGCGGCGCGGGCAGTGGCCGACCTGGCCCCGGCGGCGGCGGTTCCGGTGCACTACGGGACGTACTGGCCGATCGGGATGGACGCGGTGCGTCCGCACGAGTTCCACGCGCCGGGCGAGGAGTTCGCGCACCGTGCGGCGCGGCTCGCGCCGAAGGTGACGGTCCGGGTTCCCGCCCACGGCGAGCGGGTGCGGCTGCCGTGAGCTGGCGCGAGGTCGCGGCGGCGGTCGGGCAGGTGTCGCCGGAGACCACCCAGCAGGCGGTGGGCTACCCGGCGTTGTTCGTGCTGGTGGCGCTCGGCGCGCTGGTGCCGGTGATCCCGACGGGAGCGCTGGTGAGTTCGGCGGCGGTGGTGGCGTTCCACCAGGATTCGCTGCCGTTCGGGGTCGGGGTGCTGCTGGTGTTCGCGGTGGCCGCGCTGGCCGCGTTCACCGGGGACGTCGCGCTGTACTGGCTCGGGCGGCGCGGGGTGCGCTCCCGGGGCGGCTCGCGCTGGCTCGAGACGCTGCGCGGCCGGGCCACGCCCGAGCGTCTGGAGCAGGCGCAGGCGCAGGCGGGGCTGGACGAGCACGGGGTCCTGGTCCTCGTGGTCTCCCGGCTGCTCCCGGCGGGGCGCATCCCGGTGATGCTGGCCTGTCTGCTGGCGGAGCTGCCGCTGCGGCGGTTCGCCCGCGGCGACGGTCCGGCCTGTCTCGCGTGGGCGGCGACGTACGGCCTGATCGGCATCCTGGGCGGCTCGCTCTTCTCGGAGCCGTGGAAGGGCGTGGCCCTGGCGGTGGCCCTGACCCTGCTGATCAGCGCGGGCCCGGCGCTCTGGCGGCGGATCCGGCCGGGCTAGGGGGTGTCTGACGGAGGTCCGCGGTGTCGCGGTGCCCGGCACGCACTCTCGCCGCACCGGCCGAAAGCCCAAGTACGTCCAGTACGGGGGCATCCGGCCGGCACGCCGAGAGCACGCACC
>NZ_JBEZLA010000030.1:0-86944 GCF_040651925.1 Streptomyces sp. NPDC048349
GTACTGGACGTACTTGGGCTTTCGGCCGGTGCGGCGAGAGTGCGTGCCGGGCACCGCGACGCCGCGGACCTCCGTCAGACACCCCCTAGTGCTCCGACCGGCAAACCATTCCGGTACTAGAACCCGTGCGGGAGCCAGGGCGCCACGTCCCCGGCGAAGGCGCGGGAGGCCCGGGCCGCAGCGCCCGGGCGCAGCTCGCGGACCCGGCCCGCCGCGGCCAGTGACGTCAGGGTGATCCCGCCCAGGTACGCCGCGCCCAGCTCCCGCACCGACAGCTCCAGGTCCGCCGGCTCCGCGGTCCGCGTGCACGTGGCGGAGCCCGACCCGTCGGCCACCAGCCGCCACCGCCCCTCGTTCCACGGGCAGAACGCGTCCTCGACCTCCAGCACCATGTCCAGCGGGGCCGCGTACGACCGCGCCGCGAGTGCCGCCGCCACGTCCACCAGCCGTACGTGCAGCGAGTCGCGCATGCTCGGCTTCGACCGCCGGACGTCGCTGACCAGGTGCAGTACCGGATCGTCCACCGGCCGCCGGGACGCCCGCACCGTCCAGGTCAGGTCGATCCCGAACAGGTAGCGCCACAGCGCCGCCGTCGCCTCCGGGCCGAGCGCGTCGAGGTCCACGACCTCGACCTTGCCCTGAGAACCGGAGTGGTCCCACTCGGGCCTGACCCGGTAGCGGGCGTAGCCGGAGATCTCGCCGTCCGGGCCCTCGGCCACCACGCACTGCAGCGGGGAGGCGCCGTTGCGGTCCTCCGGGGGATCCGCCAGCACGTACCGCTCCCAGCCGGGCTGCCGGGCCGGCATGCCGGGCCGCCGGGTGGTCAGTTCCGCGTACACCCGCTCGCAGTCCGCCATCGCCTTCTCCGGGTCGACGCGCCGCACCCGCACCTCGTCCGTCCCCGGGGGCACGGAGAGCCGGACGCGGGTCGTGTCGATGTCCACGGCCAGCGCGTACGCGGCCGTGCCGTAACCGAAGCGCCCGTAGATCGCCGGATCCGAGGCCGTCAGCACGGCGAGCGGCTCACCGGCCGCCCGTACGTCGTCCAGCAGGCGCCGCATCATCGAGCGGAGCAGGCCGCGCCGCCGGTGCGTGGGGGAGACGCCCACCATCGTCACCCCGGCCGCGGGCACCAGCGCCCCGCCCGGAACCGAGAGGCGGAACGTGAACGCCGAGGCCGAGCCGACGCAGTCCCCGCCGTCCCAGACACCGAGGGAGCGTTCAGGCTCGGTCAAGGACCGGTAGAGCTCCCGGCCCTGTGCGACCTCGGGCACCCCGCCGAACGCCAGTTCCAGCTGATCGAACCAGACATCCCACTCATCCCGTTTCAACACGCGCATCTCAAGTGCCATACGGCCATCCCTATCAGGGCACTCGGTCCCCGTCGAAGAGTTTTCGGGCGGCGCGAGGACCCCCGGACGCGGGGTACCCCTGCGCGGCCACAGGCGGGATGGATAAGGTCCCGGTGCAATGGCCGGAGCACGCGTGGACACCGTCATGGCCCGGATGCGCATGCTGTCGCACCGGGCCCGCACCTCCCTGCGCAAATCCGCCGTCGACTACTTCCGCGGGGACGCCTCCGACTGGCTCGCCTTCGCCGGACTGCTCCTCACCATCCCCGCCATCGCCTGCGGCACGATGATGCTGCCGGTCTGGTTCTCGCCCTCGGCGCTCGTCCTGCCGATCGTGGCCGGCGGGCTGCTGCTGCGCCCCGCCAGCCTCCTCGCCCTGTACGCGGCCTCCGCGACCGCGCTGATCGTCGAGGCCCTGGTCCTCGGCCCCTACACCCAGGGACCGGCACGGGTCACCCCCGGCACCGTCCTGGTGGTCGCGGCCTGCGGATTCTTCGGGCTGGTCATCGCGCAGTTCCGCAGCCGCGTCGGCGTCCCCTGGCGGCGCGGCGGCACCATGCTCTTCGACCTGCGCGAACGGATCCGCGTCCAGAGCAAGCTGCCCGCCCTGCCGCGCGGCTGGCACCGCGAGATGGCCCTGCGGCCCGCCGGCGGCCAGTCCTTCTCCGGCGACTTCGTCGTCGCCGCCCGCACCAACGGAGGCCGGACCCTGGAGATCGTCCTGACCGACGTCTCCGGGAAGGGCATGGAGGCCGGCTCCCGGGCCCTGCTGCTCTCCGGCGCCTTCGGCGGCCTCCTCGGCGCGCTGCCGCCGCAGGAGTTCCTCCCTGCCGCCAACGGCTACCTCCTGCGCCAGGACTGGGAGGAGGGCTTCGCCACCTCCATCCACCTCGTCCTGGACCTGGAGACCGGCGATTACGAACTGCTCTCCGCCGGCCACCTCCCGGCCCTCCAGCTCTCCGCGGGCACCGGACGCTGGCAAGAGAAGACCGGCGAGGGCCCGCTGCTCGGCGTCTACGACGGCGCCGAATTCACCCCCGCCCGCGGGAACCTCCGCCGCGGCGACGTCCTGATGCTCTTCACGGACGGCCTGGTCGAGACGGCCGACCGCGAGATCAGCGAGGGGATCGACCGCCTCACGGGCGAGGCCGACCGCTACGTGGCCTCCGGCTGGGACGGCGCGGCCTGGCACCTGATCGAGAAGGTGGCGAAGGACGTCAACGACGACCGGGCCCTCCTCCTCATCCGCCGCTCCCCCTAACCCCACCCGCCCCCGCCGGCTCGCCGACCTCCGGTCCCGATGCGACACGGCCGCCGACGAAGCTGCGCGGACGCACACGCCCGGGGACACCCCGCACGGCCCACAGGGCCGCGAAGCCGCACCCTCGGCCCGGCAGGGCCGGACGGAGGCCGCCGGGAGCCGTGTGCGGCCACCAGGGGTCCTGGACGCCGCGGGCCGGGCCGTGCGCCGCCGGGGGCGGTACCGGCCCGCGCCGCCGGGGCCGTACCGGCCACCTGGTGCGGATTGGCACGCCCCCCGCGTCCGCGGTGGCGCCTACCGTGCCCCCATGGACCGCACGCTCGCCGCCGACCTCGCCCGGCTCCCCGACCTCCTCGACGCCACCCGCCGCGCCGCCGCCGACGCGCTCGCAGCCCTGGACGCGCGTCCCGTCGTACCTCCCGCCGGGAAGCCGGACCACGCCGCCGAGCCCCTCCCGGAGCACGGAGCGGGCGCCGAAGCCGCCCTCGCCGCCTTCCGGGAGCGCTGGGAGCCGCGGCTGTCCGCCTCCGCCGGCCCCCGCTACCTCGGGTTCGTCACCGGCGGCGCCACCCCCGCCGCCCTCGCCGGGGACTGGCTCACCGCCGCCCACGACCAGAACTCCAACTCCGCCCTCGACGGCGCGGGCCAAGACCTGGAACGCGAAACCGTCGGCTGGCTCCGCTCGCTCTTCCACCTCTCACCCGCCCACTGCGGCACCTTCGTCAGCGGCGCCACCATGTCCAACACCACCGGTCTGGCCATCGCCCGCGAATGGCTCGGCGAACGCCTCGGCGTCTCCCCGGCCGAGGACGGCGTCGCGGCCCTCGGCCCCGTCCGCGTCCTCTCCGGCGCCCCCCACTCCTCCATCGCCAAGGCCCTGTCCGTCCTGGGCCTGGGGCGGGCCGCACTCGTCAAGGTCCCGACCCTGCCCGGCCGCGAGGCCGTGGATCCGGCCGCCCTGGACCGGGCCCTGGCCGACACCCCCGGCCCGGCCGTCGTCGTCGCCAACGCGGGCACCGTCAACACCGTCGACTTCGACGACCTCCGCGCCGTCGCGGCCCTCAAGCGGCGCCACGACTTCTGGCTGCACACCGACGCCGCCTTCGGCGCCTTCGCCGCCCTCTCCCCGGACCACGCCCGCCTCGCCGACGGGCTCGACGCCTCCGACTCCCTCTGCGTCGACCTGCACAAATGGCTCAACGTCCCCTACGACAGCGCCGTCCAGTTCACCCGCCGCCAAGACCTCCAAGCCCGCGTCTTCCAGAACTCCGCCGCCTACCTCGGCCCCCTCGGCGAGCACCCCGACCTGGTCCACCTCACCCCCGAGAACTCCCACCGGCTGCGCGCCCTCGCCGCATGGTTCACGCTCCGCGCGTACGGCCGCCAGGGCCACCGGGAGATCGTCGAACGGGACATCGCCTGCGCCCGCGCGCTCGGCGAGCACCTGCGCGCGGACCCCGCCTTCACCCTGCTCGCGCCGGTCCGCCTCAACGTCGTCTGCTTCACCCTGGCCGCCGACCCCACCCCGGCCCGGCTGACCGCCCTGCGCGAGGCGGCGGCCGCCGAGGTCTTCGTCACCCCGACCGTCTACGGGGGAACCCCCGCCCTGCGCGCCGCGTTCTCCAACTGGCGTACCACGCAGGCGGATGTGGACCGGGCCGCGCAGGCCCTGCGGACAGCGGCAAGGGAGATCGCATGACGAGCAGCCCCCTGACCCTCATCGAGGTCGAGGCCCTGGCCCGTGCCGCGCACGAGGGCCAGACCGACAAGGCCGGCCGGCCGTACGCCGAGCACCTCGCGGCCGTGGCCGAGGGCGTCCGCCTGCGCGGCGGCACCCCCGAACAGCAGGCGGCGGCCTGGCTCCACGACGCCGTCGAGGACGAGGCGCTCAGCCTGGCCTGGCTGGATTCCGCCGCCCTGCCGCAGTCGGTGAAGGACATGGTCCTCGCCGTCACCAAGCGCCCCGGCGAACCGGTCGAGCAGTACACCGCCCGGATCCTCGCCACCCCCGGCGCCCTGCTGGTCAAGGAGGCCGACCTCGCGCACAACGCCGACCCCGCGCGCCTGTCCGTGCTGGACGGCCCCACGCGCGAGCGGCTGTCCGCCAAGTACGCCCGTGTCCGCTCCCTCCTGGGCCTCGCCTAGCCGCAGCGCCCGGCAGGCCGGCGGAAGCGGAACGATGGCGATTCGTCACGGGGCGGATAGTCAGGGCCCGTTGGTGGGAGGATGGTCCATGTGGGTGTGCGTGGCCGTACGCCCCGGGCCGACCAGGGGACGACCGAAGGTGTGATCAGTTGTGGCCATTTCGCTGTCAGTGGTGGTTCTGTTGGGGGTCATCCTGGTGGTGCTGATCCGCGGCAACCACATCAAGACGGGACCCGCCATCGTCGCGGCCCTCTTCGGCTTCTTCCTGGCGTCCAGCTCGATCTCGGACGACGTGAACCGTTTCCTCAACTCGCTCGCCACGATGATCGCGAACATCAAGCTCTAGGCGGCGATCCCGCACCCTCTGGGCGGCGATCCCGCACCGGCCAACCCGCCGCCCCCCGGGACCCGTTGGCCGGGCCGACGGGACGGCCGGGCAGAACGACCGAGGGCCGGGCCGGAGGAAACATCCTCCGGCCCGGCCCTCGAGTGCTCAGAGCGGGTGACGGGAATCGAACCCGCGTAGCTAGTTTGGAAGACTAGTGCTCTACCATTGAGCTACACCCGCAACGCACGCGCCGCAGGTCCGAGGACCGCGGCACGGACAGCATCCTAGCGGGTCGCGCCGCGGGAGTGCACACCGCTTTCGAGCGCGCCGCGAGCCCCCGCCGAGAAGCCGGCCCGGAAACTCCGTAAACCCCGCACATCAGAGGGTCTCCGGGCATGTACCCTACGTGTCGCACCGACGGGGTGTGGCGCAGCTTGGTAGCGCGTCCGCTTTGGGAGCGGAAGGTCGTCGGTTCGAATCCGGCCACCCCGACCACCAGCAGTGTCTCCTTCGAGCCATCGGGGGCCACCACAAGATCGCGTTGTGGGCTGATTGCCGCTTGCGGTTACTATGCAAGCTGCGTGCCCGTGTGTCTGATGTACCGGGCCGAAGTCCGCTGAACCGCTGAATCGCAGCGTGACGGCAGAATCCCCAGCAGTCAGCCACAAGGAGACCGAACCGTGAAGAGCGCCGTGGAGACCCTGAACCCGACTCGGGTTCGGCTCACTGTTGAGGTGCCCTTCGAGGAGCTCAAGGACAGCCTCGACGCGGCGTACAAGAAGATCAACCAGCAGGTCACGGTGAAGGGCTTCCGCAAGGGCAAGATCCCGGCCCGCGTCATCGACCAGCGCTTCGGCCGCGGTGCGGTGCTGGAGGAGGCCGTCAACGACGCCCTCCCGAAGTTCTACACCGAGGCGGTCAACGAGGCCGACCTGAACCCGCTGGGCCAGCCCGAGGTCGACATCACGGAGCTGAAGGACGGCGAGCTGCTGGCCTTCACCGCCGAGGTCGACGTGCGCCCCGAGATCGAGATCCCGGACTACTCCGGCATCGAGGTCGAGGTCGACGCCATCGAGGTCTCCGACGAGGACGTCGAGAAGTCCGTCGAGCAGCTGCGCGGCCGCTTCGCGTCCA
Source organism: Streptomyces sp. NPDC048349 (assembly GCF_040651925.1). Classification (NCBI taxonomy): domain Bacteria; kingdom Bacillati; phylum Actinomycetota; class Actinomycetes; order Kitasatosporales; family Streptomycetaceae; genus Streptomyces; species Streptomyces sp. NPDC048349. The sequence continues at coordinate 6,221 of NZ_JBEZLA010000030.1, forward strand.
CCAAGGACGTCGAGCGCGCCGCCGCCGAGGGTGACGTCGTCACCATCGACCTCGAGGCCAAGGTCGACGGCGAGGTGCTGCCCGACGGCGTCGCCTCCGACGTCTCCTACACCATCGGCTCGGGCGAGCTCCTCGAGGGCATCGACGAGGCCGTCACCGGTCTCGAGGCCGGCGGCGAGGCCACCTTCACCTCGCAGCTGAAGGGCGGCTCCGCCGAGGGCAAGGACGCCGAGGTCACCGTCAAGGTCACCAAGGTCTCCGCCAAGGAGCTCCCGGAGCTGGACGACGAGTTCGCCCAGATGGCGAGCGAGTTCGACACCCTCGAGGAGCTCAAGGCCGACAGCCGCAAGCGCCTCGAGAACATGAAGCAGTACGACCAGGCCACGCAGGCCCAGGAGCGCGTCCTGGAGAAGCTGCTGGAGCTCGTCGAGGTCCCGATCCCCGAGAAGCTGCTCGCGGACGAGGTCCAGACCCGCAAGCACAACCTGGAGCACCACCAGCTCGGCCAGATGGGTCTGACCATCGAGAAGTACCTGGAGTTCCAGGGCAAGACGGTCGAGGAGTTCGACGCCGAGACCTCCGAGCAGGCGATCAAGGGCATCAAGACCCAGTTCGTCCTCGACGCGCTGGTCAACAAGGAGAAGCTGGGCGTCAACCAGGAGGAGCTCACCGAGCACCTCATGCGCCGCGCCGCCTCCTCCGGCATGTCCCCGGACCAGTTCGCCCAGGCCGTCGTCGAGGGCGGCCAGGTCCCGATGCTGGTCGGCGAGGTCGCCCGCGGCAAGGCCCTCGCGGTCGTCGTCGAGGCGGCCAAGGTCGTCGACACCAACGGTGAGGTCGTCGACCTCTCCGACGAGGACGAGGAGCAGGCCGCCGAGACGGTCGAGGCGGCCGTCGAAGGCGACGCCGAGGCGCCGGCCGACGAGGCCAAGTAACACCCCGGGCGAAGCCCGCCGAGCAGTGACCCGAAGGGCCCGGACGCCAGTGCGTCCGGGCCCTTCGGCACTGCCCCCGGACGGGCCGAGGACCTTGCGCTCCGAGCGAACAGTTCGGGAAGCGGGATGGCGTTGTCCTACCTGCGCGTTAGGGTCCATGAATACGAGGGCACGGGAGTACCCGGATGCCGGCGGACCCGTCCGCACGGCAGGGCCGCGCCCCAGAACGAGACGCTGAGACGGCACATGGCCGTCGGAGACGAGCAGGTGGATACGTGACGAATCTGATGCCTTACGCCGCGGGTGAGCCGTCCATCGGTGGCGGCCTCGGCGACCATGTCTACAACCGGCTGCTCGGCGAGCGCATCATCTTCCTCGGCCAGCAGGTCGACGACGAGATCGCCAACAAGATCACCGCGCAGCTCCTCCTCCTCGCGGCCGAGCCCGAGAAGGACATCTACCTGTACATCAACAGCCCCGGTGGCTCCGTGACGGCCGGCATGGCCGTCTACGACACCATGCAGTTCATCAAGAACGACGTCGTCACCATCGGCATGGGCATGGCGGCCTCCATGGGCCAGTTCCTGCTCACCGGCGGCGCCAAGGGCAAGCGCTTCGCCCTGCCGAACACCGACATCCTGATGCACCAGGGCTCCGCCGGCATCGGTGGTACCGCGTCGGACATCAAGATCCAGGCCCAGTACCTGCTGCGCACCAAGCAGCGCATGGCCGAGATCACCGCGTTCCACTCGGGCCAGACCGTCGAGGCGATCATCCGCGACGGCGACCGCGACCGCTGGTTCACCGCCGAGGAGGCCAAGGAGTACGGCCTCATCGACGAGATCATCTCGGCCGCGTCCAACGCGCCGGGCGGCGGCGGCACCGGGGCCTGATCCCGGCTCCCACCGTCAGTACCCAGCAGCCGACAGCCCGCAGAACGCCACCAGGATGGTGAACACCCAGATGCAGAACAACTTCTCCGCGAGCGGCCTCTACACCGGCCCGCAGGTGGACAACCGCTACGTCATTCCGCGCTTCGTCGAGCGCACCTCGCAGGGCGTGCGCGAGTACGACCCGTACGCGAAGCTCTTCGAGGAGCGCGTGATCTTCCTCGGCGTGCAGATCGACGACGCTTCCGCCAACGACGTGATGGCGCAGCTGCTGTGCCTGGAGTCGATGGACCCGGACCGCGACATCTCGATCTACATCAACAGCCCCGGCGGCTCCTTCACGGCGCTGACGGCGATCTACGACACGATGCAGTTCGTGAAGCCCGACATCCAGACGGTCTGCATGGGCCAGGCGGCCTCCGCCGCCGCGGTCCTGCTCGCCGCCGGCACCCCGGGCAAGCGCATGGCCCTGCCGAACGCCCGTGTGCTGATCCACCAGCCCTCCGGCGGCACCGGCCGTGAGCAGCTCTCCGACCTGGAGATCGCGGCCAACGAGATCCTGCGCATGCGCGACCAGCTGGAGACCATGCTGGCCAAGCACTCGACGACGCCGATCGAGAAGATCCGCGACGACATCGAGCGCGACAAGATCCTCACGGCCGAGGACGCACTCGCGTACGGCCTGATCGACCAGATCGTCTCCACCCGTAAGAGCAGCGCGGTCTGATCCTTGCCGCCAGTTGGCGTGGCACGCCGCCGGATTCCGGCGATGTGAACCACGTCAAGGGGGCCCCGCACGGGGCCCCCGGCAAGGTACCGTCGGATATGAGGCACCAGGAGCGCTGAACCAGGCGTCTCCCAGGCGAAGGGGAAGCACCTCGTGGCACGCATCGGTGACGGCGGCGATCTGCTCAAGTGCTCGTTCTGCGGAAAGAGCCAGAAGCAGGTGAAGAAGCTCATCGCAGGACCCGGTGTGTACATCTGCGACGAGTGCATCGACCTCTGCAACGAGATCATCGAAGAGGAGCTCGCGGAGACCTCCGAGGTCCGGTGGGAGGAACTCCCCAAGCCCCGTGAGATCTACGAGTTCCTGGAGAGCTACGTCGTCGGCCAGGAGCCGGCGAAGAAGGCGCTCTCCGTCGCGGTGTACAACCACTACAAGCGGGTCCAGGCCGGCGAGAACGGCGGCGCGCAGGGCCGCGAGGACGCGATCGAGCTCGCGAAGTCCAACATCCTGCTGCTGGGCCCCACCGGCTCCGGCAAGACCCTCCTCGCCCAGACGCTCGCGCGCATGCTGAACGTCCCGTTCGCCATCGCCGACGCGACGGCGCTGACGGAGGCCGGGTACGTCGGTGAGGACGTCGAGAACATCCTGCTGAAGCTGATCCAGGCGGCGGACTACGACGTCAAGAAGGCCGAGACCGGGATCATCTACATCGACGAGATCGACAAGGTCGCCCGCAAGAGCGAAAACCCGTCGATCACCCGCGACGTCTCGGGCGAGGGCGTGCAGCAGGCCCTCCTCAAGATCCTCGAGGGCACGACGGCGTCCGTCCCCCCGCAGGGCGGCCGCAAGCACCCGCACCAGGAGTTCATCCAGATCGACACGACGAACGTGCTCTTCATCGTGGGCGGCGCCTTCGCCGGCCTGGAGAAGATCATCGAGTCGCGCGCGGGCGCCAAGGGCATCGGCTTCGGGGCGACGATCCGCTCGAAGCGGGAGATCGAGGCGAGCGACCAGTTCCAGGAGGTCATGCCGGAGGACCTGGTGAAGTTCGGGATGATCCCCGAGTTCATCGGCCGCCTCCCCGTGCTGACCTCCGTGCACAACCTGGACCGCGAGGCCCTGCTCCAGATCCTCATCGAGCCGCGTAACGCGCTGGTCAAGCAGTACCAGCGGTTGTTCGAACTCGACGGTGTGGAACTGGACTTCGAGCGGGAAGCGCTCGAAGCCATCGCGGACCAGGCGATCCTGCGCCAGACGGGCGCGCGCGGCCTGCGCGCCATCATGGAGGAGGTCCTGATGTCGGTGATGTACGAGGTCCCGTCCCGCAAGGACGTGGCCCGCGTGGTCATCACCGCCGACGTGGTCCGCTCCAACGTCAACCCGACGCTGGTCCCCCGCATCGTCCCGAAGGACCAGGGACCGCACGAGAAGTCGGCGTAATCACAGAGCGGCAAGCAGAAGGGGCGTCCCCGACCGGGGGCGCCCCTCCTCGCATTCCGGACTACCTTGATCGATAGTCGGACAAAGATTCCCGTGAGCCGCGTGGGGCCCCCGCCCTCTTGATCAACTGTGTCTCGAGTCGTCTTTCAGTGAAGGGAACGAGGCATGAAGTTGAAGCGTGCAGCGGGAGTCCTGGCGGTGGCACTCGCCGCCACTGCGCTGCCGATCGTGGTGGCGTCACCCGCGTCGGCGGATCAGGGCGATTGCCAGCTCTACCTGTTTGACAGGGGCTACAACGTCGGGCCGAAGGTGGAGTCTGCTTGCAGGTCTGGCGCCAACTATTCGAACGTGGGGCGCTGGGTGAACTGCTATTGGGGCCTGACCGGTATAGGGGTCAGGACCGAAGACGCCGCGGGGGCGTGCAACGCAGCGTAGCGATGATCTGGCCGCGGCCGGCTTGCACGGAGACAAGTGCCCGTGCAAGCCGCTGGCTCGATCAGGCCTTGGTGCGGGAGGTGTTGTAGAGCTTCGCCGCCAGCGCGGCCACCTCGTCGAGGGTGCCGCTACTCCCGCCGAGCACGACCGCTGCAGGATCGGCGGCGTTGATGCCGACCAGGGTGGAGTGGTCGCCCCAGGCGCAGGAGGGGATCTCGGCGTCCTTGGGCGTCTTGCCCGTGCCGGGCTTGGTGCTGATCATCTTGATGTTGGCGCACTTCATCACCGCGCCCTCGAACCCGGCCGGGGTGAACTCCTTCGGAGCGCCGACCAGCTCGTACTTGAAGCCGAGCTTCTCGGTTTCCTTGTTGTTCTGGCCGATGCCGGCGTAGTAGCCGTCCACCGCCTTCTCCGGGTCGGCGATCTCGCCCCAAAGGCCGTTGGCCGCGAGCTGCTTGCCCTTGTCGTCATTGCCGATGCGGTACTTGGCGGTCGCGTTGTGCGCGTTCTGCACTCCGAGCGCCTCGGCCTTGGCCTTGCCCTCCCCGGTGACCGGGGTGTCGGCCGCGGGGGCACCGGAGGCGTCCGGCGCCTTCTGGTAACTGTCGACCGCAGCGGGGTAGGACAGCTTGTAGCCCTTGGTGTCGGCGGCGATGGCGCCGCCCGCTCCACCGCCCAGGAAGTACCAGCCGCCGCCCGCGATCACCGCGATCGCGACGACCACCGCGGTGATGACGCCGGCCTTCGACTTCTTCGGCTCCTGCGGGGGCATCCCGCCGTACGGGGGCTGCTGGTAGCCGTAGCCCGGCTGCTGCTGCTGCGGGTATCCCTGCGGCGGGACGCCCGGCTGCTGCGGGTAGCCGTAACCGGGCTGGGGCGCGGGCTGTCCGTAGGGCCCCGGCGGCGGCGGGGGCTGCTGCCCGTACGGCCCGGGCTGCTGCGGCTGCTGTCCGTAAGGTCCCGGCTGGTTGTAGCTCATCCCGCGTCCCCCAATGAGGTTGCTTATACGTTCCACACATCCTGTCGGAAGCCGTGGGCGGGCAGGGCTCCGGGGGCCCCCGATTACCGGTTTCATGACTGGACTGTTACGGCCCTAAACTGTGGCTCGTGACCGAGAACACGCAGACACCCAGCAGCCCCAACTCCGAACTGCCGACGACCTACGCGCCGGCCGAGGTAGAGGGGAAGCTCTACGAGCGCTGGGTAGAACGTGGGTATTTCGAGGCCGACGCGAAGAGCGAGAAGCCGCCGTACACCATCGTCATCCCGCCGCCGAACGTCACGGGCTCGCTCCACCTGGGGCACGCCTTCGAGCACACGCTGATCGACGCCCTGACCCGCCGCAAGCGCATGCAGGGCTACGAGACGCTGTGGCAGCCCGGCATGGACCACGCCGGTATCGCCACCCAGAACGTCGTCGAGCGCGAGCTCGCCAAGGAGGGCAAGTCCCGCCACGACCTGGGCCGCGAGGCGTTCGTCGAGCGCGTCTGGCAGTGGAAGGGCGAGTCCGGCGGCCAGATCAGCGGCCAGATGCGCCGCCTCGGCGACGGCGTCGACTGGTCCCGTGAGCGCTTCACCATGGACGAGGGCCTGTCCCAGGCCGTCCAGACGATCTTCAAGAAGCTCTACGACGACGAGCTCATCTACCGTGCCGAGCGCATCATCAACTGGTGCCCGCGCTGTCTCACCGCGATCTCCGACATCGAGGTCGAGTACCAGGACGACGACGGCGAACTCGTCTCCATCCGGTACGGGGAAGGCGAGAACTCCATCGTCGTGGCGACCACGCGCGCCGAGACGATGCTCGGCGACACCGCCGTCGCCGTCCACCCCGAGGACGAGCGCTACCGGCACATGGTCGGCACCGAGATCGAGCTGCCGCTGACCGGCCGCCGCATCCCGATCGTCGCGGACGAGCACGTCGACCCCGCGTTCGGCACGGGCGCCGTCAAGGTGACCCCGGCGCACGACCCGAACGACTTCGAGATCGGCCAGCGCCACGGCCTGCCGAACCTCGCCGTCATGGACGAGCACGCCGTCATCACCGTCCACGGCCCCTTCCTGGGCCTGGACCGCCTGGAAGCCCGCTCCGCCATCGTCGCCGCGCTGCGCGCCGAGGGCCGGATCATTGCCGAGAAGCGTCCGTACCCCCACTCGGTCGGCCACTGCTCGCGCTGCAAGACCGCCATCGAGCCGCGCCTGTCCCTCCAGTGGTGGGTCAAGGTCGGCCCGCTCGCCAAGGCCGCCGGCGACGCCGTCCGCGACGGCCGGGTCACGATCCACCCGCAGGACATGGAGAAGCGCTACTTCGACTGGGTCGACAACCTCCACGACTGGTGCATCTCGCGCCAGCTGTGGTGGGGCCACCGCATCCCGGTCTGGTACGGCCCGAACGGCGAGATCGTCTGCGTCGGCCCGGACGAGCAGCCGCCCTCGGGCGACGGCTGGACCCAGGACACCGACGTCCTCGACACCTGGTTCTCGTCGGGCCTGTGGCCCTTCTCCACGCTCGGCTGGCCGCAGCAGACCGAGAGCCTGGCGAAGTTCTATCCGAACTCCGTCCTGGTCACCGGCTACGACATCCTCTTCTTCTGGGTCGCCCGGATGATGATGTTCGGCCTGTACGCCATGGACGGCACCCCGCCGTTCCACACCATCGCCCTTCACGGCATGGTCCGCGACGAGCGCGGCAAGAAGATGTCGAAGTCCTTCGGCAACGCGGTCAACCCGCTGGACTGGATGGACGCGTACGGTTCCGACGCGGTCCGCTTCACCCTGGCCCGCGGCGCCAACCCGGGTGTCGACGTCCCGATCGGCGAGGACTGGGTCCAGGCCTCCCGGAACTTCGCCAACAAGATCTGGAACGCCACCCGCTTCGCGCTGATGAACGGGGCGACGATCGAGGGCGAGCTGCCGCCGGTCGAGCAGATGTCGGCGACCGACCGCTGGATCCTGTCGCGGCTGAACAAGACCGTGGCCGAGGTCGACGCGTACTACGAGGACTACCAGTTCTCGAAGCTGTCGGACTCCCTCTACCACTTCGCGTGGGACGAGGTCTTCAGCTGGTACGTCGAGCTCTCGAAGACCACCTTCTTCGCGGGCGGCGAGCAGGCCAAGGTCTCCGGCCGGGTCCTCGGCGAGGTCCTCGACGTCATGCTGCGCCTGCTGCACCCGGTGGTCCCCTTCGTCACCGAGACGCTGTGGACGACGCTGACCGGCGGCGAGTCGCTGGTGATCGCCGACTGGCCGAAGGACAGTGGTTTCCGCGACGAGGCCGCCGAGGCCGAGATCGGCTCCGTCCAGGCCGTGGTCACCGAGGTCCGCCGCTTCCGCAAGGAGCAGGGCCTGCAGGACGGCCAGAAGGTCCCGGCCCGCCTGGACCTGTCGGGTACGCCGCTGTCCGCGCACGAGGGCGCCATCCGCCAGCTGCTGCGCCTCCAGCCGGAGGGCGACTCCTTCAGCGCCACCGCGACCCTCCCGGTCGCCGGCGCCACGGTCGCGCTCGACCTGTCGGGCACCATCGACGTGGCCGCCGAGCGCAAGCGGCTGAGCAAGGACCTGGCCGCCGCCGAGAAGGAGAAGCAGCAGGCCGAGGCCAAGCTCGGGAACGAGGCCTTCCTGGCCAAGGCTCCCGACAACGTCGTGGACAAGATCAAGGGCCGGCTGGCCAAGGCCGAGGCGGACATCGCCCGGATCCAGGCCCAGCTGGACGGGCTGCCCGCCGCCTAGTCCGCGCGGGCACCAGAGGTACGAAGAAGGCCCCCACGCCGTCGGTCGACGTGGGGGCCTTCCCCGTACCGGAACAGCGGGCAACGCCCGTGACGTCCACGACTTCGTGGGGCGGGAGCTGACGCAGCTGACTCCGTGTGTCGCGGCTGGATGCCGTCTGATGCTGTCGTGTTGCTGCTGGCCTGCGGCATTTGTTCCCACATCTCCTGCCCGCAGGCTTGCATAACGATTCGGTCGCCCCGGCGGCCGAAGGTCCCGAAACGCCCGGGCCGAAGGTCGCGCAGGTCGGCGTCCGTAGACTGGGTTCCGTGAGTGAGCAGCAGCCCGAGAGCCACGACCGCGACCGCGACGGCGCCTTCGACGAATCCGACGAGTTCGACCAGATCGTGGCGGAAGAGTCCGACCGCGACCCCGACCTGGCGGTGATCGAGGCCGGCAGCCGTACCCTGCGCGCCCAGGCCGGACCGCCCCAGGGCGACCCGGTGCCCGCCCGCCCCCTCGACCCGGAGGTCGCGAAGGCGCTGCTGGAGGTGGAGCAGGAGCTGGCCACCCGCTGGGGCGAGACCAAGCTGGAGCCGTCCGTGACGCGGATCGCCGCGCTGATGGACCTCCTGGGCGAGCCGCAGCGCGCGTACCCCTCCATCCACGTCACCGGCACGAACGGCAAGACCAGCACGGCCCGCATGATCGAGGCCCTGCTGAACGCCTTCGAGCTGCGCACCGGCCGCTACACCAGCCCGCACGTGCAGTCGGTCACCGAGCGGATCAGCCTCGACGGGGCGCCGGTCACCGCCGAGCGGTTCATCGAGACGTACCACGACATCAAGCCGTACGTGGAGATGGTCGACGCCTCCCAGGAGTACCGGCTCTCGTTCTTCGAGGTGCTCACCGCAATGGCGTACGCGGCCTTCGCGGACGCCCCGGTGGACGCCGCCGTGGTCGAGGTCGGCATGGGCGGCACCTGGGACGCGACCAACGTCATCGACGGCTCGGTCGCCGTGGTCACCCCGATCAGCCTGGACCACACCGACCGGCTCGGCACCACGCCCGGCGAGATCGCCCAGGAGAAGGGCGGCATCATCAAGCAGGGTGCCACCGTGATCCTGGCGCAGCAGCCGGTGGACGCGGCGCAGGTGCTGCTGAAGAAGGCCGTCGAGGTCGACGCGACGGTGGCCCGCGAGGGCATGGAGTTCGGCGTGGTCTCGCGCGAGGTCGCGGTCGGCGGCCAGCAGCTGACGCTGCGCGGGGTCGGCGGGGAGTACGAGGGCGTCTTCCTGCCGCTGTACGGGGCGCACATGGCGCACAACGCGGCGGTGGCGCTGGCGGCGGTCGAGGCCTTCTTCGGGGTCGGCACCGGCGGTCAGGAGCACGCGCGGGTGCTGGACGCGGACACCGTGCGCAAGGCCTTCGCCTCGGTGACCTCGCCGGGCCGCATGGAGGTCGTGCGGCGCAGCCCGACGGTGGTGCTGGACGCGGCGCACAATCCGGCGGGGGCTGCGGTCACCGCGGAGGCGGTCACCGAGTCCTTCGGCTTCAGCCGGCTGATCGGCGTCGTGGCCGCGAGCGAGGGCAAGGACGTCCGCGGGGTGCTCGAGGCCTTCGAGCCGATCTTCGCGGAGGTGGTGGTGACGGAGAACTCCAGCCACCGGTCGATGGGCGCCGACGAGCTGGCGGCCATCGCGGTGGAGGTCTTCGGGCAGGACCGGGTGCAGGTGGAGCCGCGGCTGGACGACGCCCTCGAGGCGGCGATCACCCTGGCGGAGGAAGAGGCCGAGTACGGAGGGGCCGGGGTCCTGGTGACCGGTTCCGTGATCACGGTGGGCGAGGCCCGCCTGCTGCTGAAGAGGGGCTGAGGATGCGCACGCTGTGTGCGAGCACGCTGATCGGCGAGTTCTTCGTGATCGGCTTCGCGGGCCTGGTGGCCATGAAGAACCCCGACCTGACCCAGGCCGCGGTGTGGACGGTGTGCGGGGTCACGATGGCGCTCTCGGTGCTGCTGTGCGGGATGCTCTCGCGTCCCGGGGCGGTCCAGCTGGGCTGGGCCCTGCAGATCGGCCTGATCGTGAGCGGGTTCGTCGTCCCGACGATGTTCTTCCTCGGCGCGGTGTTCGCGGGGCTGTGGTGGTGCTCGGTGCACTACGGCCGCAAGATCGACACGATCAAGGCCCGCTGGGCGGCCACGGCGGAGGCCGCGCCGGCGGCTCCCGGGACGCCTGACGCTGCGTGACAGCTCCCCCGATAGGGCCTGTAGATTCGTCCTACCGCACCCGTATGCCGCAAGGAGCCGCAACATGACCCAGCGCACCCTCGTCCTGCTGAAGCCCGACGCCGTCCGTCGCGGTCTGGTGGGCGAGATCATCGGCCGTATCGAGCGGAAGGCCGGCTGGACCATCCCCGCGCTGGAGATGCGCACCCTGGACCAGGAGACGCTCGAGGCGCACTACGGCGAGCACAAGGGCAAGCCCTTCTACGAGCCCCTCATGGGCTTCATGGCCAGTGGTCCGATCGTGGCGCTGGTCGTCGAAGGGGAACGCGTGATCGAGGGCGTCCGCCAGCTGGCCGGTCCCACCGACCCTATCGCCGCCGCGCCCGGCTCCATCCGGGGCGACTTCGGCACCATCGTCCGGGAGAACCTGATCCACGCCTCGGACTCCGAGGAGTCCGCGGAGCGCGAGCTGAAGCTGTTCTTCCCGGCGCTCTGACCCTGACGCGACATCAGCCAAATAGCGCTCATGACCTGGGGCGACCGAAGTAATTTCGGTCGCCCTTCGGTATTTCCGGGCAGGAGCGGGAACGCCTGGGCAGGACACGTCGTCACCAGTAAGGGGGCGGGTATCCATTCCGGCGGGATTGCCGGAGTCCCGTCGCGCGGTGTTCGCACTCGCGGCACTACGATGGGGCCTCCACCCACACACCCACTCGCCGACCTGACAGCAGCCGCTATCAACTGGAAGGCCAGACGCTCCTCATGGGGAACAAGGGGAACAACATGTCGTTCATCGGCCGTGACATGGCGATCGACCTCGGGACCGCCAACACGCTGGTGTACGTGAGGGGCCGGGGGATCGTCCTGAACGAGCCGTCCGTGGTCGCCATCAACACGAACACCGGCGGCATTCTGGCGGTCGGCTCCGAGGCGAAGAAGATGATCGGGCGCACGCCCGGCAACATCGTCGCCGTAAGGCCCCTCAAGGACGGCGTCATCGCCGACTTCGAAATCACCGAGCGCATGCTCCGGTACTTCATCCTCAAGATCCACAAGCGACGCTACCTGGCGCGTCCGCGCGTCGTGGTCTGCGTGCCCTCCGGCATCACCGGAGTGGAGCGGCGCGCCGTCATCGAGGCGTCCACGCAGGCCGGCGCCCGCCAGGTGCACATCATCGAGGAGCCCATGGCCGCCGCCATCGGCTCGGGTCTGCCCGTCCACGAGGCCACCGGCAACATGGTCGTGGACATCGGCGGCGGGACCACCGAGGTCGCCGTCATCTCCCTCGGCGGAATCGTCACGGCGCAGTCCATCCGGGTGGCCGGCGACGAGCTCGACAACGCGATCATCCAGCACATCAAGAAGGAGTACTCGCTCCTCCTCGGCGAGCGCACCGCCGAGCAGATCAAGATCACCATCGGGTCGGCGTACGACCTCGACAAGGACGAGCACACCGAGATCCGCGGCCGCGACCTGGTCTCCGGGCTGCCCAAGACGGTCGTCATCTCGGCCGCCGAGGTCCGCAAGGCCATCGAGGAGCCCGTCAACGCCATCGTCGACGCCGTCAAGACCACCCTCGACAAGTGCCCGCCGGAGCTCTCCGGCGACATCATGGACCGCGGCATCGTCCTGACCGGCGGCGGCGCCCTGCTCCGCGGCCTCGACGAGCGTCTGCGGCGCGAGACCGGCATGCCCATCCACATCGCGGAAGACCCGCTCGACTCCGTCGCGCTCGGATCCGGCAAGTGCGTCGAGGAGTTCGAGGCCCTCCAGCAGGTCCTGGACGCCCAGCCCCGTCGCTGACCACACCCCTCCGCGCCGGAGGGACCATGCGGAACACACAAGGATCCGCCGTACGGGTGCTACCGGGCCCGTGCGGCGGATCGTTGATATACAGGCAAAACAACATTCCGACGAGGAAGGCACGGCCGCCGCACGTGAGGGACACACGAGAAAGCCGGCTGCTCCTGGTGCTTCTGATCGCCATCGCGTTCGCACTGATCACGGTGGACATCAGGGCAGGCGAGGAGTCGCCGGTCGACGGTGCCCGGCAGGCCGCCGCAGCGGTCTTCGGCCCGGTCGAGAAGGGCGTGGCCACCGCCGTCGACCCGGTCGCCAACGCCATAGGGGCGGTCCGGGACTCCGGCGAACGCCACAACCGCATCGCCGTGCTGGAGCAGCAGAACGCTGCCCTGAAGGCCAAGCTGGGCAGCGAGGACCAGACCCGCAGCCGCATCCGCGAGCTCGACGAGATGCTCAAGCGGGCGGGCGCCGGACAGTACGGCATCAAGGGTGCCGAGGTCATCGCCATAGGAGCGGCCCAGGGATTCTCCTGGACCGTCACCATCGACGCGGGGAGCAAGGACGGCATCGAGCGCGACATGACCGTCCTCAACGGGGACGGACTCGTCGGCCGGGTCACCACCGTCGGTCCCGACACCGCCACCGTCGTGCTCGCCAACGACCCCGACTTCACCGTCGGCACCCGCCTGGAGAAGACGGGCGAACTCGGCTTCGCCACCGGACAGGGCGACCGCGCCCTGTCCGTCCAGATGCTCAACGGCAAGGCCAAGATCGGCCCCGGAGACCGCCTCGTCACCTTCGGCTCGCACGGAAACAAGCCCTTCGTGCCCGGCGTCCCGATCGGCGAGGTCATCAAGGTCGACCCCGCCCGCGGCGACCTGACCCGCACCGTCTGGGTACGGCCGTTCGTGGGCTTCTCGCGCCTGGACATCGTCGGCGTCGTGGTGATGCCGCCGCGCGAGGACCCGCGCGACGCCGTCCTGCCGCCCAAGCCCGAGGCCCCCAAGCCCATCCCGACGGTCACCGTCACGGTCACCCCGTCCGGGTCCGCCAGCGCGCCCGGCCAGCCGGCCGACGAGTAGGAGCACACCGACCATGCGCTTCAACCGGATCCTGCTCTCGGCCACGCTCATCGTGGTCGCCCTCGTCGTGCAGGTCACCGTGCTGGGCCGGCTCCAACTGCCCGGCGCCGTACCGGACCTGCTGCTGCTCACCGTCGTGGCCCTCGCACTCGTGTACGGGCACGTCAGCGGCGCCCTCATCGGCTTCGCCGCGGGGCTCCTCGCCGACCTCGCGCCCCCCGCCGACCACGCCGCCGGACGGTACGCCCTCGTCCTGTGCGTCATCGGCTACGTGGCCGGCCTGGTGCGCCCCGACAACGGACGGTTCCGCTCCGCCTGGGGTCCCCTGCTCACCGTCGTCGCCGCGGCGATCGGCTCCACCCTGCTCTACGCGAGCGTGGGCGCCCTCGTCGGCGACACCGCCGCCCGCCACGTGGGCCTGACCGGGCTGCTGTTCACCGCCACCCTCTACGACCTGCTGCTCGCGCCGTTCACCGTGCCGTTCGTCATGGCGCTGGCCCGCCGGGCCGAGAACGACCCGATGGCCGTCGAAGCCGGCGGCGGACCGCCGCAGGGCAAGGACGTGTCCTCCGGCTGGCTGGCCGGCGGCACCGGCCTGCGCATCGGCAGCCAGCGCGGCGGCCTGCGCCTCAAGACCGCGCGCTCCCGCGCCAACAAGGCCGTCCGCATAAAGGGCGTCAAGGCCGTCAAGGGCGTGAAGAGCGTCAAAAAGCTGTGAGGGAGGAGCCGACGTGACCAATGTTCCGGAGACCGGCCGCACCTCCCGGGTGCAGATCCGGCTCGTCATCATGCAGGTGCTCGTCCTCTCGATGCTGATCACCCTCGGCGGGCGCCTGTGGTACCTCCAGATCCGCAACGGCGAGGAGTACTACCACGAGGCGAAGAGCAACCACGTCCAGCGCGTCGTCCGGCCCGCCGTGCGGGGGTCGGTCCTCGACGCCCGCGGGGTCCCGCTCGCCGACAACGAGACCCGGCTGGTCGTCTCCGCCAGCCGCACGGCGCTGATGAAGATGAAGGACAAGGGCAAGGGCGTGATGACCCGCCTGGCCGACGTCCTGGGCATGGCCCCCAAGGAGGTCATGGACAAGGTCCGGCTCTGCGACTCCCAGACCCCCAAGCCCTGCTGGAACGGCTCCCCCTACCAGCCGATCCCGATCACCCTCGAAGCCAGCACGCAGCAGGCGCTGCAGCTGCGCGAACGACCCGAGGACTTTCCCGGCATCACCGCAGAGCCCACCGCCGTCCGCCGCTACCCGGCCCCCGGCGGGGCCCGTACGGCCCAGGTGCTCGGCTACCTCTCGCCGGTCACCGACGAGGAGATCCAGAAGGCCAAGGACACCGACTCGCCGCACCTGCGCTCCGACCAGGTCGGCCGCTCCGGCATCGAACGCACCTATGACAAGCAGCTGCGCGGCAAGGCGATGGTCACCTCCTACGAGGTCGACAACCTCGGCCGGGTCATGCACCAGACCGAGTCCGATCCGGGCGTGCCCGGATCCACCCTCGTCACCAGCATCGACGCCCGTGTCCAGTCCGTCGCCGAGTACGAGCTCCAGGCGGCCATGAAGACCGTCCGCCAGGAGACCGACAAGATCACCGGCCGCAAGTACGAGGCCGACTCGGGCGCCGTCGTCGTCATGGAGACCAAGACCGGCCGCATCGTCGCCATGGCCTCCCAGCCCGACTACGACCCCAACGCCTGGGTCGGCGGCATCTCCGCCAAGGACTACGCCCGGCTCACCAGCAAGAACTCCAACTACCCGTTGCTCAACCGGGCCATCCAGGGCCAGGCCCCCGCAGGCTCCATCTTCAAGGTGGTGTCGGCGAGCGCGGCCGTCCGGGCCGGCTACGACTTCGACGACAAGTACAACTGCAGCGCCTCCTACAGCATGGGCAACCGCAGCTTCGCGAACTTCGAGTCCAAGGGGCACGGCCCCATCACCCTCGGCGAGGCCCTCAAGTTCTCCTGCAACACGGTCTTCTACGCCCTCGGGCACAAGGAGTGGCAGCGCGACGGCGGCCTGAAGCCCAAGAAGGACGCCCACGACTGGTTCTACCGCACCGCCCGCGAGTTCGGGCTCGGCTCGGAGACCGGGATCGACCTGCCGAACGAGGTCACCGGCCGCATCCCCGACCGCCGGTGGAAGAAGAGCTTCTGGGCCGCCAACAAGGACTCCTGGTGCAAGCAGGGCAAGAAGGGCGGCACCTACGTCGAGCAGATCGCCTACGAGAGCTGCCTCGAAGGCAACCAGCTGAAGGCGTTCGACAGCATCAACTTCGCCATCGGCCAGGGCGACGTCCTCGTCACCCCCATCCAGATGGCCACCGCGTACTCCGCCATCAGCAACGGGGGCACCCTCTTCAACCCCACCGTCGGCAAGGCCGTGATCAGCCCCGACGGCAAGCGCGTCGAGATGATCAAGCCCAGGTCCCACGGGAGGCTGCCGATCGACGCCAAGACGATCGCCAACCTCGACAAGGGCCTGCGCATGGTCGTCGAGCCCGGGGGCACCGCCGCCTGGCGGTTCGGCGGCTGGCCGCTGGACAAGATCCCCATGCGGGCCAAGACCGGGACCGCCCAGGTGTACGGCAAGCAGACCACCTCGTGGCTGGCGACCTACACCGACGATTTCACGATCGTCATGACCATCTCCCAGGGCGGCACCGGCTCCGGGGCCTCCGGTCCCGCCGTCCGCAACATCTACAACGCCATCTACGGCCTCGACATGTCGGGCAAGCAGGACGTGAAGAAGGCCCTGCTGCTGGGGCCCGAGACGAAACTGCCCAGGATCCGCCCCGACGGCTCCATCGACTCGCCCGACATCCGGCCGTACGTGCCGCCGTCCCCGGAGGAGCTGGCGCCGCCCGCGCTCGCCGGCCCGCCCGCCCAGCGCCCCGCGCAGCACGACTGAGGACCGAAACGACATGCAGACCGCCAACAAGTTCTCCGTCTCCCGGTATGCGCCCGAGCGCGGGGCCCTCGCCAAGCTCACTGCCCGCGACTCGGTGGTGCGCCGGCTCGACTGGCCGATCCTCCTCTCCTCGCTGGCGCTGTCCTTCATCGGCGCCCTGCTGGTGTGGTCGGCGACCCGCAACCGGACCTCCCTGAACCAGGGGGACCCGTACTACTTCCTGGCCCGGCACGCCCTGAACACCGGCATCGGCCTCGTGCTGATGATCGGCACCATCTGGCTCGGCCACCGGACGCTGCGCGGCGCGGTGCCGATCCTGTACGGGATCTCGCTCCTGCTCATCCTCGCGGTGCTCACCCCGCTCGGCGCCACCATCAACGGCGCCCACGCGTGGATCGTGATCGGCGGCGGATTCTCCCTCCAGCCCTCCGAGTTCGTGAAGATCACGATCATCCTGGTCATGGCGATGCTGCTGGCGGCCCGGGTGGACGCGGGCGACCTCACCCACCCCGACCACCGCACGGTCGTCAAGGCCCTGTGCCTGGCGGCCGCGCCCATGGGCATCGTCATGCTGATGCCCGACCTCGGCTCCGTGATGGTCATGGTCGTCATCGTGCTCGGCGTGCTGCTGGCCTCCGGCGCCTCGAACCGCTGGGTGCTGGGCCTGCTCGGCTCGGGCGTGGCCGGTGCCGTCCTGATATGGCAGCTCGGCGTCCTCGACGAGTACCAGATCAACCGCTTCGCGGCCTTCGCCAATCCCGAACTCGACCCCGCCGGCGTCGGTTACAACACCAACCAGGCGCGCATCGCGATCGGCTCCGGCGGGCTCACCGGCTCCGGGCTCTTCAAGGGCTCGCAGACCACCGGCCAGTTCGTGCCGGAGCAGCAGACCGACTTCGTCTTCACGGTGGCGGGGGAGGAGCTCGGCTTCGTCGGAGCCGGGCTGATCCTGCTGCTCCTGGGCGTGGTGCTGTGGCGGGCCTGCATGATCGCCCGTGAGACCACCGAGCTCTACGGGACGATCGTGTGCGCCGGCATCATCGCGTGGTTCGCGTTCCAGTCCTTCGAGAACATCGGGATGACCCTCGGGATCATGCCGGTGGCCGGGCTCCCGCTGCCCTTCGTCTCGTACGGGGGCTCGTCGATGTTCGCCGTCTGGGTGGCCATCGGGCTGCTGCAGTCCATCAAGGTGCAGCGGCCATTGTCGGCCTGATCCCCGTTTCACCCTGCCGTCCTGATCCGGTCGGGATTAAGTTCGGTCTATGGCGGACACGAAGCGCGAGATCGAGCGGAAATTCGAGTTCACTAAGGCGTCGGCGGCCCGGCGCGGGGTGCCGGACCTGACGGGCACGGCCGCCATCGCGGCCGTCTGCGACCAGGGCACGGTCGACCTCGACGCCGTCTACTACGACACCCCGGACCACCGGCTCGCCGCCGACGGCCTGACCCTGCGGCGCAGGACCGGCGGTGCCGACGCGGGCTGGCACCTCAAACTGCCCGTCTCCCCGGGCGTCCGCGACGAGATCGCGGCGCCGCTGGGCGACACCGTCCCGGCCTCCCTGACCGCCCTCCTGCGCTCCCGGGTGCGCGGCACGGGCCTGGAGCCGCAGGTCAGGCTCCTGTCCTCACGCCAGGTCAGCCACCTCCTGGACGCCGAGGGGGCCCTGCTCGCGGAACTGAGCACCGACACGGTCCGCGCGGAGCGCGGCAAGGCCACCGCCGCCTGGACCGAGGTCGAGGTCGAACTCGCCGACGGGGCGGACCCCCGGCTGCTCGACGCGGTCGAGAAGACCTTCCGCAAGGCCGGGCTCCGTCCCTCCGGCGCCCCCTCGAAACTCGCCCGGGCCCTCAGCGAGACCGGCGCCGGGGACGAGGCCGAGGCCGGCGCCGGGGCCCCGTCGCCGGCCGCGGCGGATCCCGGTGAAGGCACGGCGGGCGCGCACGTCCTCGCGTACCTGCGCGAACAGCGCGACACCCTGATCGCCGCGGACCCGGCCGTGCGCCGCGGACTGCCGGACTCCGTCCACCGGATGCGGGTCGCCACCCGACGGCTGCGCAGCACCTTCAAGAGCTACCGCAAGGTGCTGGACCGGGCCGTCACCGACCCGATCGGCGAGGAACTGCGCTGGCTCGCCGGCGAACTCGGCGTCGACCGCGACCAAGAGGTCCTGCACGAGCGGATCCAGACCCGCCTCGACGAACTGCCGCGCACCCTGCTGCTCGGCCCGGCCCGCGGCCGGCTGCGGACGTGGAACAACACCCGCCGCTCGGGGTCGCGCCGCCGGGCGCTGGCGGCGCTCGACAGCGCCCGCTACCTCGCCCTGCTGGACCGTCTCGACGCGGTGCTGGCCGAGCCCCCGCTGCGCAAGGCCGCCGGCGGGCGGCCCGAGCGCGTCCTGCCCAAGGCGGTGCTGCGCGACTTCGAGCGCCTCGCCGGCCGGGTCGAGGGCGCGCTCGCCATGGAGCCGGGTGCAGAACGCGACCTGGCCCTGCACGAGGCCCGCAAGGCGGCCAAGCGCGCCCGCTACGCGGCGGAGGCGGCCACGCCCGCACTCGGCAAACCGGTGAAACGCCTGGCCAAGGCCGTGAAAGCGGTCCAGAGCCTGCTCGGCGACCACCAGGACAGCGTCGTCTCCCGCGAGGCCCTGCGCGGCCTGGGCGTCGAGGCGTCCGCCGCGGGCGAGCCGTCCTTCACCTGGGGCGTGCTCCACGCCCGGGAGGAGGCCCTGGCCGAGCGGAGCGAACGGGAGCTTGCCGGCGTCTGGGCGAAATCCTCTGATCCGGCGCTGCGGGCGGCGCTTGGATGATCATGTGGATGGGGGCGGCCGGGCCTAGAGGTACGCTTGAGAGCTGCCCCCTGCCCGCTTCACGAAAGTCGCGTGATGACCGAGTCGGTCTTCCCTCAGCTTGAGGCCCTGCTTCCGCATGTGCAGAAGCCGATCCAGTACGTCGGTGGTGAGCTCAACTCCACGGTGAAGCCGTGGGAGTCGTGCGACGTCCGCTGGGCGCTCATGTACCCGGACGCGTACGAAGTCGGGCTGCCCAACCAGGGCGTCATGATCCTGTACGAGGTGCTGAACGAGCGCGAGGGCGTGCTCGCGGAGCGCACCTACAGCGTGTGGCCGGACCTCGAGGCCCTGATGCGCGAGCACAAGGTGCCGCAGTTCACCGTGGACAGCCACCGCCCGGTCTCGGCCTTCGACGTGTTCGGCCTGTCCTTCTCCACGGAGCTGGGCTACACCAACATGCTCACGGCCCTGGACCTCGCGGGCATTCCCCTCGAGGCCAGGAACCGCACGGTCGACCACCCGATCGTCCTCGCGGGCGGTCACGCGGCCTTCAACCCCGAGCCGATCGCGGAGTTCATCGACTGCGCGGTCATCGGCGACGGCGAGCAGGCCGTCCTCGACATGACCGAGATCATCCGCACCTGGAAGGCCGAGGGGCGGCCGGGCGGGCGCGAGGAGGTCCTGCTGCGCCTGGCGAAGACCGGCAACGTCTACGTGCCGGGCTTCTACGACGTCGAGTACCTGCCGGACGGCCGCATCGGCCGTGTCGTGCCCAACCGCTCCGGCGTGCCGTGGCGGGTGTCGAAGCACACGGTCATGGACCTCGACGAGTGGCCGTACCCCAAGCAGCCGCTGGTCCCGCTGGCCGAGACCGTCCACGAGCGGATGTCCGTCGAGATCTTCCGCGGCTGCACCCGCGGCTGCCGTTTCTGCCAGGCCGGCATGATCACGCGTCCCGTGCGGGAGCGAAGCATCACCGGCATCGGCGAGATGGTGGAGAAGGGTCTCAAGGCGACCGGCTTCGAGGAGGTCGGCCTCCTGTCGCTGTCCTCCGCGGACCACACCGAGATCGCGGAGATCGCCAAGGGCCTCGCGGACCGCTACACGGACGACAAGGTGGGACTGTCCCTGCCGTCGACCCGCGTGGACGCCTTCAACGTGGACCTGGCCAACGAGCTGACCCGCAACGGCCGCCGGTCGGGCCTGACCTTCGCCCCCGAGGGCGGCTCCGAGCGCATGCGCAAGGTCATCAACAAGATGGTCTCGGAAGAGGACCTGATCCGGACCGTCGCCACCGCGTACGGCAACGGCTGGCGCCAGGTGAAGCTCTACTTCATGTGCGGCCTGCCGACCGAGACGGACGAGGACGTCCTCCAGATCGGCGACATGGCGGTCAACGTCATCGCCAAGGGCCGCGAGGTCTCCGGCCAGAACGACATCCGCTGCACGGTGTCCATCGGCGGCTTCGTGCCGAAGCCGCACACCCCGTTCCAGTGGGCGCCGCAGCTGTCGGCCGAGGAGACGGACGCCCGCCTGGGCAAGCTCCGCGACAAGATCCGCGCCGACAAGAAGTACGGACGCTCCATCGGCTTCCGCTACCACGACGGCAAGCCGGGCATCGTCGAGGGCCTGCTCTCGCGCGGTGACCGCCGCATCGGCGACGTCATCCGCGCCGTGTACGAGTCGGGCGGCCGCTTCGACGGCTGGCGCGAGTACTTCTCGTACGACCGCTGGATGGAGGCGGCGGACAAGACGCTGCCCGCGTACGGCGTGGACGTGGCCTGGTACACGACGCGCGAGCGCACCTACGAGGAGGTCCTGCCCTGGGACCACCTGGACTCCGGTCTCGACAAGGACTGGCTCTGGGAGGACTGGCAGGACGCCCTCGACGAGACCGAGGTCGAGGACTGCCGCTGGACCCCGTGCTTCGACTGCGGCGTCTGCCCGCAGATGGACACGCACATCCAGATCGGCCCGACGGGCAAGAAGCTGCTGCCGCTGTCGGTCGTGAAGTGACCCCGGGCTGAGCCCGGCCCCGACGCGCCCCCCGCCGTTCCCGGCGGGGGGCGCGTCGCGTTCGTCCGGGACCGGCGGGGCCCCGTGCAACGGCCGGGCCCCGTCGCGCGTCGTCAAGGGCATGGACCTGGAAAAGCAGGAGAAGCCCGGCAGCCAAGAGCCCCCACCCGCAGGGCAGGGGTGCGTGTTCGCGCTGGTCCGCATCCCGGTCCGGATCCTGGCCGTGGTGATCGTGCTGCCCGTGCGCGTGGTCTGGGACCTCGCCGTCCTCGCGGCGCGCACCGTCCACCGGCGCGCCCTGCGCCCGGCCGGTGACGCGGCGGCCCGCGCCTGCGCCTGGCTCTACCGCCACCTGCTGACCCCGGCCGGGCGCGCACTCGCCCGGCTGGCACGGGGGACCGGGCTGCTGCTCACGTGGACGGCACTGGCCGTCCTCTACTGGCCCTGGGCGGGGCTGTGGCGGTACGTGCTCGCTCCGGCCGGGACCGCCCTGCGGCAGTGGGTCCTGGTGCCGCTCGGCAAGGGATGCGCGCTGCTCGGCCGGGCAGCCGCCATCGCGCTGGAGTGGCTGGTCAAGGCACTGTTCGTGTGGCCGTGGGCCGCGCTGTGGCGCCACGTGCTCGTCCCCGTCGGCGCCTCGCTGTACCGGTACCTGCTCGAGCCCGCCGGCCACGGGCTCGTCGCCCTGGTCCGGGCCGTGTTCCGGCACCTGCTGAAGCCTACGGGCGCCGCCGTGGCCTGGACGGTCACCGCGGTGTTCCGCTACCTCCTCGTGCCACCCGTCCGGGGCGCCGCCTGGCTGGCCGGCGCGATCCACCGGTACCTCCTCACCCCGGTTGGGCACGCCCTGGCGTGGTTGCTGCCGCGCGCCTTCGCCGCCGTGTTCGTCTGGCCGTGGGCGGCGCTGTGGCGCCACCTCCTCGTACCGGCCGCGGCCGGCGCCCACCGCTACCTGCTGACCCCGCTCGGGCACGCTCTGGCCCGGCTGGCCGGCGGCCTGTACCGGTACGTCCTGACCCCCCTCGGCCACTTCGCCGCCTCCGCCTGGAGGCTCGCCGGACGCGTCAGCCGCGCCCTGGGGCGCGGGCTCCTGTGGCTCTGGCGCGGCTGCGTCGCCCGGCCCGCCGCATGGGTCTACCGCCAGGTGGCCACGCCCGCCGGACATCTGGTCCGCGAAGTGTGGCGGGCCTCCCGCACCGCGGCACGCCAGGTGTGGCGCACCTCCCGCACCGCCGCGGGTGAAGCGGCGCGGACGGCCCGCACCGCCGTCCGGGACGCGCGGGCCGGGGTACGCCAGGCCCTCTTCGGTACTCCTCCCAGGGAACCGGCGAGGTCACGGGCGCGTACTCTGGGTAGTACGACAGCCGCAGGCAACACGCCCGCTCGCGAGATCTCCCTGCACGAACCGCAGGGGTGAGCCGGGGGCAGGGCGCGGCCCGCAGGCCCCCAGACGCTCAGGGCGACGCGCGAGCCGCGGAGCCCCGCACAAGGAGAAGAACCACTGGGCAAGCGACAGCCCGAAGGCCCGCCTCCCGCACCGGTGGTGCAGCGCATCCGACTGCGCTACACCAAGCGCGGCCGCCTCCGGTTCACCAGCCACCGCGACTTCCAGCGCGCCTTCGAGCGGGCCCTGCGCCGGGCCGAGGTGCCGATGGCGTACTCGGCCGGCTTCACCCCGCACCCGCGCGTCTCGTACGCGAACGCCGCCCCCACCGGGACCGGCAGCGAGGCCGAATACCTGGAGATCGCCCTCGCCGAGCCCCGCGACCCCGAGAAGCTCCGCGAGCTGCTCGACGAGTCGATGCCGGCCGGGCTCGACATCATCGACGCCGTGGAGGCCCGCACCTCGGGCCTCGCGGACCGGCTCACGGCCTCCGTATGGGAACTGCGCCTGGACGGCGTGGAGCCCGCCGAGGCCGAGCGCGCGGTGACGGCCTTCCTGGCCGCCGAGACCGTGGAGGTGCAGCGACGTACCAAGAACGGAATGCGGACCTTCGACACGCGCGGCGCTGTAGTCAGCCTCGAGGCAGTTCCTGCGCCGGCTGATAGGCCCCTGGACAATGCCTGTGCGATACTGCGCCTGGTTGTTCGGCATCTGACACCTGCCGTGCGACCCGACGACGTCCTGTCCGGTCTCCGAGCTGTGGCCGACCTGGCGCCGCCGGTCCCCTCTGCGGTGACCAGGCTGGCGCAGGGGCTCTTCGACGAGGAGTCCGGCACGGTGACCGACCCGCTCGCGCCCGACCGCGAGGCTGACACGGCCGCCCCACCCACGGCCGCCGTAGCCGCCGACGCGAAGGCGCCGGAAGGTCCCGCCGCGTAGGGATCGTCGTCGTCGCGCAGCCCTGGCACTCGGGAGCCACCTGGGTCGGGCCGCGCACTGACCTGAAGACTTCCGCCAGGCCGTACGGACAACACGTACGGAACCGGCGGCCATGGACTACAGCTCCCGTGTGGCGAACGCGCCCCGGAGGCCGGCTCCGCGCTCGTTGCGCGGAGCCGTGCCGGACCGGAAGTCAGCCGCGGCGCCCGGGAGCGTGACGGGAGAACCGCCCGCAATGCTCAACAACGAAAACGACACCACCGACAACAGCAGCCCCAGCGACAACCTGCCCCCGCGCAGGCGTCGCCGCGCCGCATCCCGGCCCGCCGGCCCGCCCGGTGCCACCGCCGCAGAGGCGACCCCGGTGACCGAGGCCGCCCCGGCCGCCCCCGCGGCGGAGCCCGCAGCGGCCGCCGCCCCCGCTCGTCCCCGCCGCCGTGCGACCCGCGCCGTCGCCGCCCCCGAGACCCCGGCCGTCGAGGTCGTCGTCGAGGCCCCGGCCGCCGTGGCCCCGGCCGCCGAGACCGAGGAGCCCGCGGCTCCCGCTCCGCGTGCCCGCCGCCGTGCCACCCGCGCCGTGGCCGCTCCCGAGGCTCCGGCTGCCGAGGCTCCGGCCGCGGTGGAGGAGGAGGCTCCGGCCGCTCCCGCGCCCCGTGCCCGCCGCCGTGCCACCCGCGCCGTGACCGCCCCCGAGGCTCCGGCCGCCGAGGCCCCGGTCGAGGCTCCGGCCGCCGAGGCTCCGGCCGTGGTGGAGGAGGCTCCGGCCGCTCCCGCTCCGCGTGCCCGCCGCCGTGCCACCCGCGCCGTGACCGCTCCGGCCGCCGTGACCGCTCCGGCCGCCGAGGCCGCGCAGGTCGTGGAGGCCCCGGCCGCCGAGGCTCCGGCCGCTCCGGCCGCCGTCGCCGCCGTCGCCGAAGAGGAGCCCGCCGCTGCCGCCCCGGCCCGTGCCCGACGCCGCGCCACCCGCGCCGTCGCCGCCCCGGCCGCCGCCGAAGAGGCTCCCGCCGAGGCGAAGGAGGAGGCCCCCAAGGCCGCCCGCGCCGTGACCGTCGCCGACGCCGTGGACTCCCCGAAGCGCGGCGGACGCCGCCGCGCCACCCGCTCCGCCGCTCCGGCCGCCGCCGCGCCGCAGCCCGCCGTCGAGCCCGAGGAGCCCGCCGCCCCGGCCCGGGCCCGTCGCGCCGCGCGCCCCGCCGTGGCCGTGTTCCAGGCTCCGGTGTTCGCCGAGCCGATGTTCCAGACCCCCGAGACCGCCGCCATGGCCGCCGCGGCCGCTGCCGCCGCCGTGGAGGCGGAGGAAGCGGAGGAGGAGGCCGAGACCGAGGTCGAGGCCGAGGCCGCGCCGGCCCCCGCCCCGCAGCCGACCGGACGCCGCCGTCGCCGTGGCCGCGGCGCCGCCGCCGAGTCCGCGCCGGTGTCCCTGCCCGAGGTGCTCGCCGAGGAGGAGCCCGAGGCCGAGGCCGCCGAGCTCGAGGAGGAGTCCGCCGAGTACGAAGAGGGCGACGAGTCGGGCGAGCGCCCGTCCCGCCGCCGCCGTCGTGGCGGCCGCCGCCGTCGCCGCGGCGAGGCCGCCGAACTCGACGAGTCCGCCGAGGAGGAGCCCGAGGCTCCGGCCGCCGAGCAGGCCGACGAGGAAGAGGGCGAGGAGGACGAGGGTGACGAGGCCGAGGCGCTGGGCTCCAGCTCCAGCCGCCGCCGTCGTCGCCGTCGCCGCCGCAGCGGGGACGCCGCCGAGTCCGCCGAGGCGGGCGAGGAGGACGGCGTCCGCACCGTCGTCAAGGTCCGCGAGCCGCGTCCGGCCCGCGAGCGCGGCGAGTCCACCTCCTCCGACGAGGTCCAGTCCATCAAGGGCTCGACCCGCCTGGAGGCGAAGAAGCAGCGCCGCCGCGAGGGTCGTGAGCAGGGCCGCCGCCGCGTCCCGATCATCACCGAGGCCGAGTTCCTGGCCCGCCGCGAGGCCGTCGAGCGCGTGATGGTCGTCCGCCAGAACGGCGACCGCACGCAGATCGGCGTCCTCGAGGACAACGTGCTCGTCGAGCACTACGTCAACAAGGAAGAAGCCACCTCGTACGTCGGCAACGTCTACCTGGGCAAGGTCCAGAACGTGCTGCCGTCGATGGAGGCCGCCTTCATCGACATCGGCAAGGGCCGCAACGCCGTCCTGTACGCCGGCGAGGTCAACTTCGAGGCGCTCGGCATGGCCAACGGGCCGCGCCGCATCGAGTCCGCCCTCAAGTCCGGCCAGTCGGTCCTCGTGCAGGTCACCAAGGACCCGATCGGCCACAAGGGCGCCCGCCTGACCAGCCAGGTCTCCCTGCCCGGCCGCTACCTGGTCTACGTGCCCGAGGGCTCGATGACCGGCATCAGCCGCAAGCTGCCCGACACCGAGCGCGCGCGCCTGAAGACCATCCTGAAGAAGATCGTCCCCGAGGACGCCGGCGTCATCGTGCGCACCGCCGCCGAGGGCGCGAGCGAGGACGAGCTGCGCCGCGACGTCGAGCGCCTGCAGGCCCAGTGGGAGGACATCCAGAAGAAGTCGAAGCAGATCTCGACCTCTTCGCCGAGCCTGCTGTACGGCGAGCCGGACATGACCGTCCGCGTCGTGCGCGACATCTTCAACGAGGACTTCTCGAAGGTCATCGTCAGCGGTGACAGCGCCTGGGAGACCATCCACGGCTACGTGAACCACGTCGCCCCGGACCTGGCCGACCGGCTGTCGCGCTGGACCTCCGAGGTCGACGTCTTCGCGACGTACCGGATCGACGAGCAGCTCGCCAAGGCGCTCGACCGCAAGGTGTGGCTGCCCTCGGGCGGCTCCCTCGTGATCGACAAGACCGAGGCGATGATCGTCATCGACGTCAACACCGGCAAGTTCACCGGTCAGGGCGGCAACCTCGAGGAGACCGTCACCAGGAACAACCTGGAGGCGGCCGAGGAGATCGTGCGCCAGCTGCGGCT
Source organism: Streptomyces sp. NPDC048349 (assembly GCF_040651925.1). Lineage (NCBI taxonomy): Bacteria > Bacillati > Actinomycetota > Actinomycetes > Kitasatosporales > Streptomycetaceae > Streptomyces > Streptomyces sp. NPDC048349. The sequence continues at coordinate 32,466 of NZ_JBEZLA010000030.1, forward strand.
GCGCGACCTCGGTGGCATCGTCGTCATCGACTTCATCGACATGGTCCTGGAGTCCAACCGCGACCTGGTCCTGCGGCGCATGCTGGAGTGCCTGGGCCGCGACCGCACCAAGCACCAGGTGGCGGAGGTCACCTCGCTGGGCCTGGTCCAGATGACCCGCAAGCGGGTGGGCCAGGGTCTGCTGGAGTCCTTCTCCGAGACCTGCGTCCACTGCAACGGCCGCGGCGTCATCGTGCACATGGAGACGCCGACGGCGGTCGGCGGCGGCAACGGCAAGCGCGCCAAGCGCCGCGGCGGCAAGGCCGAGTTCGACCAGCACGAGCACGAGGTCGAGACGGTCGAGGCGGAGTTCGAGACCGTGGAGGAGCTGGCCGCCGAGGTCGCCGCTCCGCGCGCCCTGCCCGAGCCGGAGTTCGTCGCGGACGAGGAGCTCTACAGCAGCCCGGCCGAGGCGGAGGCCGCCGCGGGTCTGAGCGGCCGCCGCAACCGCCGCCGGGCCACCCGCAAGGCGACCGCCCCGGCGGGCGCCCCGCGCGGTGCGGCCGCCCAGGCTCCGGCCCTGGAGCCCGTCGTCGAGGCCGAGCCCGTCAGCGAGCCGGCCGACACGGTCCTGGAGCCGGCCGCCGAGGTCGTCACCGAAGCCGTGGAGGCGGCGGAGACGGTCGAGGCCGCTGTGGTCGAGGCTCCGGTCGAGGCCGCGCCGGTCGAGGAGGCCGCGCCGAAGGGCCGTACCCGTCGCCGGGCGACACGCAAGGCCACCGCCCCGGCGGGCGCCCCGGCCGAGGCGGCCCCGGAGCCGGTCGTGGTGGCCGAGCCGGAGCCCGAGCCGGTCGTGGAGCCCGAGCCCGAGCCGGCCGTCGTGGCCGCCGAGCCCGAGCCCGTCGCCGAGGCCCCCGTGGCCGAGGCCGCGCCGGCCCGTCCGCGCCGGCGTGCCACCCGCAAGGCCACCGCACCTGCCGGTTCCCCGGCGGGCGCGGCCGAGGCCGCCGTGGTGGTCGTCGAGGCGCCGGTGACCGAGGCCCCGGCGGCCGAGGCTCCCGCGGCCGAGGCTCCGGCCGAGGAGGCGGTCGAGGCCGCTCCCGCCAAGAAGGCCGCCCGCAAGGCTCCGGCCAAGAAGGCGACCGCGGCGAAGAAGGCCACCACCGCCAAGAAGGCGACGGCGGCCAAGAAGACCGTGGCCAAGAAGGCGGCCACGACCAAGAAGACCGCGGCGAAGCGGGCGACGAAGAAGACCGCGGCGGCCGAGCAGCAGACGCTGCCCTCCGTCTCGGCTCCGACCGAAGCCTGATCCGCTCCGCACCGTGGGCCCCGCCGAGGCGGGGCCCACGGCCGTGCGGGAGCCCGGTTTGACCCTCCGGAACCGGCCCCGTAACCTAGACCGTCGGCGTGTCTTGAACGATTACCGTTCTGTGCGCCGCGCTCCTGAGCACCTTCCTCCAGGCCCTGCCCGGAGAGGCCGCTCGTCCATTCCGGATCAGTGCGGGCCCCGGCCCGACTGAGCGGCTGGCTTCAGGAGCATCCGTCCCGAGTGAGAGAGAGATCCGCGTGTACGCCATCGTGCGCAGCGGTGGTCGCCAGCACAAGGTTGCTGTCGGCGACATCGTTGAGGTTGACAAGATTTCCACTGCCAAGGTTGGCGACACGGTCGAGCTCTCGACCCTGCTCGTTGTCGACGGCGAAGCCGTGACCAGCGACCCGTGGGTCCTGGCCGGCATCAAGGTCACGGCCGAGGTCGTGGACCACCACAAGGGCGCCAAGATCGACATCCTGCGCTACAAGAACAAGACCGGCTACCGCCGTCGCCAGGGTCACCGCCAGCAGTACACGGCGATCAAGGTCACCGGTATCCCCGCGGCTGCGAAGTAAGAGGGACTGAGACATGGCACACAAGAAGGGCGCATCGTCCACCCGGAACGGGCGCGACTCCAATGCCCAGCGGCTCGGCGTGAAGCGCTTCGGCGGTCAGGTCGTCTCCGCTGGTGAGATCCTCGTCCGCCAGCGCGGCACCCACTTCCACCCGGGCGCGGGCGTCGGCCGTGGCGGCGACGACACGCTGTTCGCGCTGCAGGCCGGCTCGGTCCAGTTCGGCACGCACCGCGGCCGCAAGGTCGTCAACATCGTTCCGGCCGCCTGATCCAGCTCCGGCTGATCACGCGTACGTAACTTCCCGAGGGCGGATCTCAGCTCTTCCCGGCGCGAGCCGGGAAGAGAGGTCCGCCCTCGGCGCGTTGTCACAGAGGCACGCACAGGCACGTTTAATGGGCAGCAAGGCCTGCTCGGGACATTCCCGTATGTATCTGGAGGAACACCATGACCACCTTCGTGGACCGCGTCGAGCTGCACGTCGCCGCGGGTAACGGGGGCCACGGCTGCGCCTCCGTTCACCGGGAGAAGTTCAAGCCGCTCGGCGGTCCCGACGGGGGCAACGGCGGTCGTGGCGGCGATGTGATCCTGGTCGTCGAGCAGGCGATCACCACCCTGCTGGACTACCACCACAGCCCCCACCGCAAGGCCACCAACGGCAAGCCCGGCGAGGGCGGCAACCGCTCCGGCAAGGACGGCCAGGACCTGATCCTGCCCGTGCCGGACGGCACCGTCGTCCTCGACAAGGAGGGCAACGTCCTCGCCGACCTCGTCGGCCAGGGCACCACCTACGTCGCCGCCGAGGGCGGCCGCGGCGGCCTCGGCAACGCCGCGCTCGCCTCCGCCCGCCGCAAGGCCCCCGGCTTCGCGCTCCTCGGCGTCCCCGGCACCACCGGCGACATCGTCCTGGAGCTCAAGACCGTCGCCGACGTGGCGCTGGTCGGCTTCCCGAGCGCCGGCAAGTCCTCGCTGATCTCGGTGCTCTCCGCCGCCAAGCCGAAGATCGCGGACTACCCCTTCACCACCCTCGTCCCGAACCTGGGCGTCGTCACCGCCGGCTCGACCGTCTACACGATCGCCGACGTCCCCGGCCTCATCCCCGGCGCCAGCCAGGGCAAGGGCCTCGGCCTGGAGTTCCTGCGGCACGTCGAGCGCTGCTCGGTGCTGGTGCACGTACTGGACACCGCCACGCTCGAGTCCGACCGCGACCCGGTCGGCGACCTCGACGTCATCGAGGAAGAGCTGAAGATCTACGGCGGCGGCCTGGAGAAGCGCCCGCGCCTCGTCGTCCTGAACAAGGTCGACATCCCGGACGGCCAGGAGCTGGCCGACATGGTCCGCCCCGACCTGGAAGCGCGCGGCTACAAGGTCTTCGAGGTCTCCGCGGTCGCCCGTACGGGCCTGAAGGAGCTCTCCTACTTCCTCGCCGAGGTCGTCGCCAAGGCGCGCGCCCGCAAGCCGAAGCAGGAGGCGACCCGCATCGTCATCCGCCCGAAGGCCGTGGACGACGCCGGCTTCACCGTCACCTACGACGAGGCCGAGGACGTCTACACGGTGCGCGGCGAGAAGCCGGAGCGCTGGGTCCGCCAGACCGACTTCAACAACGACGAGGCCGTGGGCTACCTGGCCGACCGCCTCAACCGCCTCGGCGTCGAGGACGCGCTGAAGAAGGCCGGCGCCCGCGCAGGCGACGGCGTCGCCATCGGTTCCGACGAGAACGCGGTCGTCTTCGACTGGGAGCCGACCATGATGGCCGGTGCCGAGATGCTGGGCCGCCGCGGTGAGGACCACCGCATGGAGGCCCCGCGCCCGGCCACCCAGCGCCGCAAGGAGAAGGAAGCCCGCCGGGGCGACTCGGCACAGCAGGAGTACGACGAGTTCCGGCCGTTCTGATTTCCCTTCACCCGGGCGGCTTTGAAGGCGTCTTTACACGGGTCGCCTAGGATCCTCCGGGTGAACAGCACCAACCTCCCCACCGTTTCCGTCGTGGTGATCGCGTACAACGACGCCGGGCTCGTGGGCGAGGCCGTCTCCTCGGCCCTCGCCCAGGGCCCGGTGGTCGCCGAGGTCATCGCGGTGAACGACGCCTCGTCCGACGGCACCGCGCGGGTGCTGGACGAGCTGGCTGCCGCACACCCGCGCCTGAAGGTGGTTCACCGTACGGAGAACAGCGGAGGGTGCGGCACCCCGCGCAACGACGGGATCGCCCGCGCGAGCTCCCCGTACGTCCTGTTCCTCGACAGCGACGACGTCCTGCCCGCGGGCGCGGCCGAGGCGCTGGTGCGCGCCGCCGTGGAGCACCGCGCCCCGGTCACCGTCGGTGCCGCCGTACGGCGCGAGCTGCCGCTCCACCACGACGTGCCGTGGATGCCGGGCCTCTACACCCCCGGCGACGTCATCGAGCGGCCCGTGGACCGCCCGGAGCTGGTTCGCGACACCCTGTGCGTCAACAAGCTGTACGAGCGCGCCTTCCTGGACGCGCACGGACTGCGCTTCCCCGACGGCCGCTTCGTCTACGAGGACTTCGTCTTCACCTCGCGGGTGCTGGCCGCCGCCCCCCGCATCGCCGTGATCGGCGACCTCGTCTACGTCTGGCACGTGCGCCGCGCCGCCGCCCAGGTGTCGATCTCCCTGGACCGCAAGGACGTCTCGAACTGGCGCTCCCGCATCGAGGCCCACCGCACGGCCTCCCGCACCCTCGCCGCGGCCTCCCCGGCGCTGGGCAGCGCCTGCCAGGTGAAGTTCCTCGAGTACGACCTGCGCATGTACCTGCGCGAGCTCGGCCGGGACCCCGAGTACCGGGCCGCCTGGTGGGCCCTGACCCGCGCCTACCTCGACACCTTCGCCGAGGCCGACATCGAGGCCGCCGCGCCCCACGCCCGCTGGATCGTCCGGGTGCTGCGCGCCACCGAGACCCCGCCCGCCGACATCGAGCGGCTCACCCGGCTGGCCGCCGAGCCGCCGCGCCTGCTGCCCCCGTACGCGGCCGCCGCCGACGGGACGCCGGTGTGGAGCGAGGAGCTCCCGGTCGAGCTGGACGGCCTGGCCGGGCTGCCGACGGACCGGCTGCCCGTCACCATCGACGCCGAGCCGGCCGGCCGCGCGTCCGTCCGGATCCGCCTGCACGACCTGTACGGACGCCTCGCCGCGGCCGGTCCGCGCACCGTGCAGCTGAACTTCCAGCCCCGCGCGGGCGGCGAGCCGGTCCTCGCCCAGCCCGTGGAGCTGCGTCCCGACCCGGCGGGCGGCTGGGTCGCGCTGCTGCCCTTCCGCCTCGCCGACGTGGCCGCCACCGGCCGCCGCCAGGGGCTGCGCCGGATGCAGGCGTGGAACGTGGGGGTGGGCGTGCAATGCGCCGACGGCACCTCCCTGTTCACGTCCCTGCGCCCCCGGGGCCGGCTGCTGCGCCGCCGGGCCCTGCCCAGCAGCCGGTACGGTGTGCTGCTGGCGCAGCCCTACCGCACGGGGGCGGGTGCGCTCGCGCTGCGCCTCGCGCCCGGCGCCGAGGGGGCGCTGTACCTCGTACGCAACCGCCTCCACCGGGCCCGGGCAGGCCACGGGGCGGGCTGAAGACCGTTTCCTTCACACACTCGGACAGGACCAGGGAGATACACATGACGTTTCTGATCACCGGTGGCGCCGGATACATCGGCGCGCACGTCGTCCGGGCGATGCTGCTCGCGGGCCAGAAGGTGGTCGTCCTCGACGACCTCTCCACGGGCAACGAGAACCGTGTCCCGGAGGGCGTACCGCTGGTGGTCGGCTCGGTCCTGGACCGGCTGATCCTCGACGAGACCATCGCCGAGCACAAGATCACCGGGGTGGTGCACCTCGCGGGCAAGAAGCAGGTCGGCGAGTCCGTCGAGAAGCCGCTGTACTACTACCACGAGAACGTGCAGGGCCTGACGGTCCTGCTCCAGGCCGTGGCGGCCGCGGGCATCCGCAACTTCCTCTTCTCCTCCTCCGCCTCCGTCTACGGCATGCCCGACGTGGACCTGGTCACCGAGGACACCCCGTGCGCGCCGCTGAGCCCGTACGGCGAGACCAAGCTGGCCGGCGAGTGGCTGGTCCGCGCCGCGGGGAAGGCGCACGGCATCTCCACCGCGTGCCTGCGCTACTTCAACGTGGCGGGCGCCGCCACCCCCGAGCTCGCCGACACCGGTGTCTTCAACCTGGTCCCGATGGTCTTCGAGCGCTACGACGCCGGCCAGGGCGCCAAGATCTTCGGTGACGACTACCCGACCCCGGACGGCACCTGCATCCGCGACTACATCCACGTCGAGGACCTGGCGGAGGCCCACGTGGCGGCCGCCCGCAAGCTCGCCGAGTGGGCCGCGGCCGGGGACTTCAAGGACCTCACCGTCAACATCGGCCGCGGCGAGGGCGTGTCCGTCGCCGAGATGGTCGAGCTGCTGAACGAGAACACCGGGCACGACTACGCCCCCGTGATCAGCCCGCGCCGCCCCGGCGACCCGGCGAAGGTCGTCGCCTCGGCCGACAAGATCACCGGCGAGCTGGGCTGGAAGGCCCGGCACGACGTCCGCGAGATGGTCGTCTCCGCCTGGGCGGGCTGGGAGGCCAACAAGGCCGCCCGCCGGGACGCCCACAAGGACGTCCACGAAGCCTGAGCCCGAGCCTGCGCCGGCCCGAGCCTGCGCCGGCCCGGCACGAAGCCGCCCGCCCCGGACGCATCCGGGGCGGGCGGCTTCGTACGCGGGGACCGCCGGTGCGGCGGTCGGCGCTCAGCGCTCCAGGAACGCGAACAGGGCTTCCCACCGGTCGGTGATCTCGGCGCTGGAGTACCGCTTCACCGACTGGAAGGCGGTGTCGCCGAGCCGGTCGCGCAGCGCGCGGTCGGACATCAGGGCGTCCAGGTGGCCGGCCAGTTCCATCGTGTTGCCCAGCCGGGCCAGCAGCCCGTCCTCGCCGTGCGCGACGATCTCCCGTACGCCCGGCGCGCAGTCGAATGCGGCCACCGGCACGCCCGCCGCCATGGCCTCCAGCAGGGTGATGGGGAACCCCTCGGCCCGGGAGGCCTGCGCGAACACGGAGGCACCGCGCAGGGCGCCCAGCACGTCGTCCGTGCTGCCCATCCACTCCACCGAGTCGTCCAGTCCCAGCGCGGTGCAGTGCGCCCGCAGGGCCGGCTCCTCCAGACCCGCCCCGTAGATCCGCAGGACCCAGTCGGGGTGGTGCGGGGCGGCGTCGGCCCACGCGTCCAGCAGCAGGTCCACGCCCTTTTCGAAGGCGAGGCGGCCGACGCTGGCGACGACCTTCTCGGTGCGCGGAGCGGGGGACTGCGGCATGAACGGCAGCGGGTTCGGCATGCTCCCGACGTTCTGCATGCCCGCGCGGATCCACAGGTCCGCATCCTCGGCCGTCAGCACCAGCAGCCGGTCGACCTCGGAGTAGTGCCGCCGGACCCGCTCTCCGCGGGTGGACTTCTGGCTGGCCTCGAAGGACTCGTGGCTCATGCCGATGACGCTGAGCCCCTTGGTGTCGGCGAGCGCCACCCACTCCATCGCCCAGACCTGGGTGACGATCACGACAGCGCCGGGGCGGGCGGCACGGAACAGCTCGCTCAGCGTCTCCGCCTTGGCCCGCATCCGCGCCCGCCGGGCGGCCTGGCGGCGCCGCTCGGGCGCGTTCAGCCGGCCCTTGATCCCGCTCAGCCGGCGCGCGGCCGGCGGGTGGGCCTCGTACAGCGTGGTCATCTCGTACGGGAGGTCCTCGGGCAGCTTCTGCCGGATCTCCTCGGCGACCGGGGCGATGCCGACGATGTGCACCTTGTGGCCGCGTTCGGTGAACAGCCGGGCCATCTGGTGCGACCAGGTGGTCACCCCGCCGAGCTCGTCGACGTTGTTGGAGACGAGGAAGATGTCACGGCCGCCCGGGGTGGCGGTCTGCTGGCTCACTTGCCGCTCCTGGTGAAGAACTTCTCGACGATCTGGCGGGCCGCGTCCCCGCGGTCGTACTCGCCGAATTCGGTGAGGAAGCGCTGGCGCGCCTCCGCGTACTTGGCGTCCGCCTCCTCGAAGGCGGAGACGGCCTGCAGGAGTTCGTCCGCCGTCGCTACCACCGGGCCCGGGGCCTTCTCCTTCAGGTCGAAGTACGTGCCGCGGATGTCGTTCGCGTACTTCTCGTAGTCGTACGCGAAGAACAGCATCGGCCGGTCCAGGACCGCGTAGTCGAACATCACGGACGAGTAGTCGGTGATCAGTCCGTCGGCGAGGGCCAGCAGCGGGGTGATGTCGTGGTGCCGGGAGACGTCGATCACCCGGCCCGCCACCGACGGCGGCAGGGAGACGCTGTTGAGGTAGTGGGTGCGCACCAGCAGCGTGAAGCGGTCGCCGAGCCGGTCGGCGAACTCCTCCACGTCGAAGGGGAAGGAGAAGCCCTCCACCGAACCGTCGGCGGCCGCCCGGAAGGTCGGCGCGTAGAGCAGCACCTTCTTCTCCGGGTCGATGCCGAGTTCGGCCGCCAGCGGACCGCGCACCCGCTCCCCGCTCTGCGCCTCGCTGCGGTGCGCCTCGACGAGGGCGTCGTTGCGCGGGTAGCCCGTGCGCAGCAGCACCTCGTCGCGCAGCCTGAAGCCCTTGGCGAGGGTGCGGGTGTCGTGCTCGGAGCGGATGAGGAAGTGGTCGAAGCGGTCGACCGCCGCCTGGAATCGGGCCTGGCCCGCGCGGCCCTGCGCCTTGGTGCGCGGCTCGTGGAAGCCCATCCGCTTGAGCGCGGAGCCGTGCCAGGTCTGGATGTACGTGGTGCCCGGGCGCTTGGCGAGGGCCAGCGGGAAGCCCTGGTTGTCGACCCAGAACTCGGCCTGGGCCAGCGCCCGCAGGTAGGGCCAGCTCCAGCGGCGCACCAGGGTGGCCTCCTTGGGGAAGCCGGTGGGCCGGGCACCCGCGTAGGACCAGATCGCCTCGAAGGGGGCGCCCTGGCGCACCAGCTCCTCGTAGATCGCCTTCGGGCTGTCGCTGTACTGCTTGCCCATGTGGCTCTCGAAGACGACCGTGCCCTTCTTGACCGGCAGCTTCGAGAAGACCTCGTGGTAGACCTTCACCTTCTGCTCGCCGGAGCCCATGCTCCGGCGCACGCGCAGGGCCTTGCGCAGGCCCCGCTTGACCACGTTCGCCGTCTTGCCCTGTATGGCGTTGTTGATCAGGCTCCGGGTGCGGACGGCGGCGGCGCTCTCGGCGGTGAGGACGTAGGAGAGGTTGCCCTTCTTGGTGACCTCCGGCTCGAAGCGGTCGGACACCAGCCGGGTCAGCCGCGGCCGCACGCGCAGCCGGGCCGCCGACTCCAGGTCGACGCCGCCGACCGAGACGCGGGTGGTGATCTTGTCGCTGCCGGCGGTGAGCTTCAGCCGGACGTCCCAGACGGCGTCGATGATGCCGAGCGGGCGCACGGTGCTGCCGATGTCGGCCGTGCCGCTCCACTCGATCGTGTCACCGGCGTGGCGCACGGTTGCCACCGGGAAGCTGAAAGAACGCACGCCGATCTGCCGTCGCGCCCGGAACTCGAGCGAGGCCTTCAGATCCGCGTCGGCCGGGATGCGGCCGAGCGGGTTCACGACGGCGCCGGACAGCGTGACGGTGCCGCGCCCGTCGTCCTCGTAGGAGGTGAGGCGGTTCCCCAGCTGCAGGGAGGGGAGCGGGGCGGTGTGGAAGCCCTGGTCCGTGACGTCCAGTATCCGGCGGGCCTCGGTGTCGGCGGGGTCGTCGACGTGCCGGGCGCACCAGTAGATGCGCCCGTCGCGCTCGGCGAGGGGGGAGGAGAGCCGGCCCTTGTTGGTCATGGCGTCGGCGGCCGGGAGCAGGTTGTCCCAGTCCTCCTTGCCCAGCAGGTAGGCGCAGATGGCCTGGAGGTACGTGACGTTCTCGTACGCGGCGGGGTCGATCCCGGCGAGGTAGCCGTTGGCGAGCCGGGCGAACTCCTGGCGGTACGCGTCGCTCAGCAGGGGAAGGTCGCGCAGGTGCAGGACCAGGTCGTGCTTGAGGAACTTGGCGTCCTTGGCGGACTTGATGTCCGTGTGGCCCTTGGCCGCCAGCAGCTCGTCGACGCGGCGGTGGATCTCCATCCGGTGGACGAAGTTCGCGATCTCGTGGCGCCGGTTGCTGATCGACTTCGCCGCGGCCTTCTCGACCACGTTCCAGAAGTAGACCTGGTTGGGGATCAGCGTGATGCGGCGCGCGGCGACGTACGCCTGCGCGGAGAAGAGCAGGTCCTCGTAGTGGATCCCGACCGGGAACTCCAGGCCCTGCTCCAGCAGGAACGAGCGCCGGTAGCACTTGTTCGTGGAGAGGGTGTCGTAGACCAGCAGGTCGGGGAACTCGGTGATCGACTCCAGCGTGCGCGTGCGCGAGTAGATCCAGGGGTACCACTCGGTGGTCTTCTCCCACCGGTTGTCCACGTGCACCCGGACGCACATGCCCGAGACCAGGTCGGAGCCGGTGCGCTCGGCGGCGTCCAGCATGTTCCGGCAGGCGTTGCGCTCGAGGACGTCGTCGCTGTCGAGGAACATCACGTACGTGCCGGTGGCCTGCTGGATGCCGTGGTTGCGGGGGGCTCCGCAGCCGCCGCTGTTCTCCGGCAGCCGGAAGGCGCGCACCCTCCCCGGATGCGCGGATTCCAGTTCCTGGGCGACCGCGTAGGACCGGTCCTTGCTGCAGTCGTCGACGATCACGACTTCGACCCCGTGGAGGGTCTGGTCCAAAACCGACTGGACTGCTGTCGACAGACGCTCTGCGTCGTTGTAGACGATGACGACCACGGAGACGTCGGGCACGTGCACCTCGATCCCTTCGTTCGTTTCGTTTGGTCAGCTCATTCCGCTTATCTCGTCCACGCTACCGTGCGCCGCACTCGTCTCAGGCAGGCCGACTCCCGGCGTGCATACTTCTAAGGAAGAGGTGAGTGGCTGGTCCGGTCGCCGACAATCACCCGTTCGGACCCAGCAGGAAGTGTTCATGACGAAGCTGTCCGTAGTCGTTCCTTGCTACAACGAAGAAGCCGTCATCGACCGCTTCGACGTGGAGATCCGCAAGGTCCTCGAGGCCCTGCCCGTCGAGTACGAAGTCTGTTACGTCGACGACGGGAGCCGCGACGGCACCCTCGGCAAGCTCCGGAAGATCGCTGCCGAACACGGCGAACAGACGCGGTACGTCTCCTTCAGCCGCAACTTCGGCAAGGAGGCCGGCATGCTCGCCGGCCTGCGCGAGGCCACCGGCGACGCCGTCGTGATCATGGACGCAGATCTCCAGCACCCGCCGGAGCTCATCGCGACCATGCTCGACTACTACCGGCAGGGCCACGACCAGATCATCGCCCGCCGCACGCGCGAGGGCGACAAGAAGGTCCGCTCCGCGCTCAGCCGCCTGTACTACCGCGGTGTGAACCGCTGGGTCGACGTCGAGCTCACCGACGGGGTCGGCGACTTCCGGATGCTCTCGCGCCCGGCCGTGGACGCACTGCTGTCGCTGCCGGAGTACAACCGGTTCTCCAAGGGCCTGTTCTCGTGGATCGGCTTCGACACCGTCCACTTCGACTACCGCAACGCGCAGCGCGAGGCGGGCGAGACGAAGTGGAAGTTCGGCTCCCTGCTGAACTACGGCATGGACGGCCTGATCTCCTTCAACAACCGGCCGCTGCGGATCGGGATCTGGCTCGGCGTGTCGCTGGTCGCACTGACCTGCCTGTACGCGCTGTGGATCACCGTCATGGCGATCACCAACGGCGTCGAGTCCCCGGGATACGTCACCCTGGTGGCGATCATCACCGGCCTGGGCGGCGTCCAGATGATCATGCTCGGTCTCATCGGCGAGTACATCGGCCGCATCTACTACGAGACCAAGCGCCGGCCGCACTTCCTGGTGAAGGAGGCGCACGGAGCGGAGCCGGCCGACGGCGCCGTGCCCGCGCACGGCACGGCCCGCGCGCAGACGGTGACGATCGCGGAGCGCAGCACGGAGCGCAGCGCCCGATGAGCGGCGGGCGCAAGGAGCAGCTCGGCCAGATCGTCCGTTTCGCGCTCGTGGGCGGGGTCAACACCGGCACCTTCTTCGGCATCTACCTGCTCCTGCACCCGTGGATGCCGTACTTCGCCGCCTACTCGCTCGCCTTCGTGCTCGCGATGGTCGGCTCGTTCTTCATGAACACCTACTTCACCTACCGGACCAGGCCGACGTGGAAGAAGTTCCTCCTCTTCCCGCTGACGAACGTCACCAACTACGTGATCCAGTCGGCCGGCCTCTACGCCCTGGTGGCCTGGGCCGGCATGGACACCCGCATCGCCCCGCTCGTCGCGGCCGTCGTGGCCATTCCGTTCACCTTCCTGATCTCGCGCAGGATCCTCGTCCCGGGCGCCGCGCGGGCCGCGGAGCCCGAGCCCGTGGAGGCCGGGCCGTCCAGGGTCTGAAACCCCCGCGCGACCGTCGGCCGCCACCCCGTAGATTTGAGCAGGCAGGCATTCCGGCAAGGGGCAAGGGGACAAGACGTGTCAGCGGCTAGGCAAGGTGTCGTGGACGCCCGCAGGATCGTGGTCAAGGTCGGCTCCTCCTCCCTGACCACGGCGGCCGGCGGACTCGACGCCGACCGGGTGGACGCACTGGTCGACGTCTTGGCCAAGGCCCGCAGCGGCGGCGAGAAGGAGATCGTCCTCGTCTCCAGCGGAGCCATCGCCGCCGGCCTCTCCCCGCTCGGGCTGCGCCGGCGCCCCACGGACCTGGCCCGGCAGCAGGCCGCCGCCAGCGTCGGGCAGGGCCTGCTCGTCGCCCGGTACACCGCCTCCTTCGCCCGCTACGGCGTCCGCGTCGGCCAGGTGCTGCTCACCACCGACGACACCAGCCGCCGGGCGCACTACCGCAACGCCTACCGGACCCTGGACCAGCTGCTGGCCATGGGCGCGCTGCCCGTCGTCAACGAGAACGACACCGTCGCCACGGACGAGATCCGCTTCGGCGACAACGACCGGCTCGCGGCCCTGGTCGCCCACCTGGTCCGGGCCGACCTGCTCGTGCTGCTGTCCGACGTGGACGGCCTCTACGACGGCGACCCTTCGCTGCCCGGCACCACCCGCATCGACGAGGTCCGCGGCCCCGAGGACATCGCGCACGTCTCCATCGGCAGCGCGGGCAAGGCGGGCGTGGGCACCGGCGGCATGGTCACCAAGGTCGAGGCGGCCCGGATCGCGGCCGCCGCCGGGATCCCGGTGGTCCTGACCTCCGCCAGCCAGGCCGCCGACGCGCTGGCCGGGCGCGCCACGGGCACGCACTTCCACGCCACGGGCCGCCGCTCGGCGGACCGGCTGCTCTGGCTCCAGCACGCCTCCACGCCCCAGGGGCACCTGGTCCTCGACGACGGTGCGGTGCGCGCGGTCACCGAGCGCGGCAGCTCGCTGCTGCCCGCCGGGATCGCGGCGGTCGAAGGCGACTTCGTGGCGGGGGACCCCGTGGAGCTGCGCTCCGCGGACGGCCGCGCCGTGGCCCGCGGCCTGGTCAACTTCGACGCCAAGGAGCTCCCGCAGCTCCTCGGCCGCTCCACCCGAGAGCTCGCGCGGGAACTCGGACCCGCGTACGAGCGGGAGGTCGTCCACCGGGACGATCTGGTCCTGCTGCAGGGCTGAGGTTCGGCAAAACCGCCGCGCGGCGAGCCGTGGGCTGGTCAACTGTGAAGGGCGGGCGACACGCGTGGCGGAGACAGGAGGCGGCTGGTGAGACGAGCGCTGACCAGTGTCGGTCCGGGGGACGGTGACGACGGTGGCGGGGACGGGCAGAACCACGACTCGCGCCTGTGGCACGTGACCCTGAGCGTCTCCGGCAAGCCGGCCCCGCTGTCGGACGTCCGGCGCGGACTGGAACAACTGGCCCATGACCACCCCTTCCTGCTGACCAGCCGCTACGCCGACGACCACGCCGAGATCCGGTACTGGGAGGAGGCCCGCGACCTGCACGACGCGGCGGCCGTCGCCCTGCGGCTGTGGGGCGAACACCGCTCGTCGGCGCAGCTGCCGCCCTGGGAGATCGTCGGCCTGGAGGTCATCGACCGCGCCACCTACCACCAGCGCGTGGCAGAGGGCTACGGCCCGCCCCCGGCCCACCCGGTCGGCGTCCACCCGTACTGAGCAAACCGGCGCCCGACGGAGCCCGGGGGCGGCCGAGGCGCGGAGCCCGGGGGCACCCCGGGCTCCGAGGTGCGCCGGCGGTCAAGGTGCAGGCCGCGGGCGGAGCCCGGGTGTGCGCCGGGCGCGTCTCGGGGGCTGGAAACCCCGTCGGCCGGGGGGCGGCCGGGGACTACCCTGGGCGGCATGACCTCGCTCGACGACGCCACCGCCACCTCGCCCGTCCTCGCCACCGCGCAGCGGTCCCGCACCGCGGCCGCCGCCATCGCCCCGCTCCCGCGGTCCGCCAAGGACGCGGCCCTGCTGGCGATCGCGGACGCGCTGGAGGCCCGTACCGCCGAGATCATCGCGGCCAACGCCGTCGACACCGACAAGGCGAGGGCCGCCGGTACCAGCGAGACCGTCATCGACCGCCTCACCCTGACCCCGGAGCGCGTCGCGGCCATCGCCTCCGACGTACGGGACGTCGCCGCCCTCCCCGACCCCGTCGGAGAGGTCGTCCGCGGCAACACCCTGCCCAACGGGATCGACCTCCGGCAGATCCGCGTCCCCCTCGGCGTCGTCGGCATCATCTACGAGGCCCGCCCCAACGTCACCGTCGACGCCGCCGCCCTCTGCCTCAAGTCCGGCAACGCCGTCCTGCTCCGCGGCAGCTCCTCCGCGTACGCCTCCAACACCGCGCTCGTCGGCATCCTGCGCGACGCCGTCGTCGCCGCCGGACTGCCCGCCGACGCGATCCAGCTCGTCCCCGGCGAATCCCGCGACTCCGTCCGCGAGCTGATGCGCGCCCGCGGTCTCGTCGACGTGCTGATCCCGCGCGGCGGCGCCTCCCTCATCAAGACCGTCGTCGAGGAGTCCACCGTCCCGGTCATCGAGACCGGTACCGGCAACTGCCACGTCTACGTCGACGCGCGGGCCGACCTCGACATGGCCGTCGAGATCCTCATCAACTCCAAGGCCAGTCGGCCCTCCGTCTGCAACTCCGCCGAGACCCTCCTCGTCCACCGCGACATCGCCGACGCCTTCCTGCCGCGCGCCCTCGACGCCCTCGCGGACGCGGGCGTCACCGTCCACGGCGATGCCCGGGTCATGGCTGCCGCCCAGGACACCAAGGCCACCGCACTGCCCGCCACCGACGAGGACTGGGCCGCCGAGTACCTGTCCTACGACATCGCGGCCGGAGTCGTGGACTCCCTCGACGAGGCCGTCGCCCACATCCGCCGCTGGACCTCCGGGCACACCGAGGCGATCGTCACCACCTCGCAGGCCGCCGCGCGCCGCTTCACCCAGCTGGTCGACTCGACCACGGTGGCCGTGAACGCCTCCACCCGGTTCACGGACGGTGGCCAGTTCGGCTTCGGCGCCGAGATCGGAATCTCCACGCAGAAGCTGCACGCCCGGGGCCCGATGGGCCTTCCCGAGCTGACCTCCACCAAGTACATCGTCACCGGTGACGGTCACGTCCGGTAACCGGAAGACGAACACGGCGTGGCCGGATTCGGCGCACACCCTGCCCAAAGCAGCCCCCCAGGTCTAGGCTGGTCCCGTGCCGGACGACGTGGGGGGCAAGTTCCCGGACGACGGGGAGCCCGACGACGACCGCGGAGGCGCGGACAAGGACTTCGCCTCCGTGGTGTTCGACGAGGCCTTCGTCCGGAACGCCGAGATCCATGAACCGAGCGCCGCGGAGCGCCAGCGGGCGGCCGACCGGGCGCGCGCCGAGGCCGAGGCCGCCCGCGCGGTCGCCGGAGGCTGGACGGGCGACGACGACCACGACGTCTACGGATACGGCCACCCCGACGGGTACGGACTCGACGACCACGGCTGGGACCACGACCGCGGCTACGGCGCCGACGGCCCCTACGGGCCGTACGGGGCCTACGGCGGCACCCTGCGCCCCTACCGCGGCCGCTCGCCCTGGCTGCGTCCCGTCGCCTGGGTGCTCGCCTTCGTGATGGGCCTCGGCATGGTCGCGCTCGCCTTCAGCGCCGTCTACCGCAGCGCCTCCGGAGAGCCGGACCCCGCCCCTGCGCCCGCCAGCACCCCCCTGAGGGAAGTCACCGGCGTCGGCGCGTTTACGTACCCCTCCGACCGCCAACCCTGAAGGTACGACCCCACGCGCACACGCAGGAGCTGGGGGCTTCTCTGAAGCGGGGACAGCGGGGAGAAGCGATGGCCGTGCCAGGAGATCCACCCAACGGCACCCCCGAGGGCATCGGAGGGGGTGACGACGAATTCCGGTCGGACGAACTCCGCTCGGTGGTGTTCGACGAGGACTTCGTCCGCGCTGCCCGGCTCCAGGAGTTCTCCGCGCAGGAGCGCATGGGCGAGCACGCCCGGGCCGTCCGCAGCCGCTCCATGTGGTCGACCGGCGGCTCCCGGCCCCGGACCGGCACCCCGGGCCGGGCCGCCCGTCAGGGCATGCTGCTCGTGCTGCTCATCGCCACGGCCTTCGCCTGCGCCGTCTACATGGGGCTGCGCAACCCGTACGTACCGCCGCCCGGGGGTCCCGCCGCGCCGCTCGGCAGCACCGTCGTCCCGCTCGCTCCCACAGCGGCCGTGCCCGGCGGACGGCCCGCCGACCTGTACGCGAACAGTCCCGCCGCCGAATACCGGGTCGGGGCGGCCGGGATCACCCTGCCGGCCGTGCGCCGCACCCACCACTTCACCGACACCCAGGTCGTCACCGCGCTGTCCATCGCCAAGGACTACCTGGTGCAGTCCTCGCTGGACCCCGACGTCCTGGCCGGTACCGCCTCCCGGCCGGTGCGGGTCCTGCTCGACCCGGACCAGCTGGCGCAGTTCGACCGCAGCATGGCCTCGCCCGCCGGCGACGGCCGGCACGCCGCCACCGGCTGGCTGGTCCGCTTCGACCCGGCCACCGCCGTCGTGGCCGACTCCCGGGTACGGGTCCGGGGCACCCTCGCCTTCGAGGAGGTCGCCCCCGACCACCTGGAGGTCACCACCGACCACACCTTCGTGTACGCCGTCCGCCCGGCCACCGGAGCCCCCGCCGCGGTCGACGGCGCCTCGCTCTTCACCGTCCGCCGCGAGCTGCGGCTGCGCTTCGACCGGGAGGACCTGGGCGCCCGGCGGGCGGAGCTGGTCACCGCGTACGTGATGGCCGGGCCGCAGGCCTGCTCCAGCGATCCGGCCGGCGGATTCCGCCCGCTGCCGGCCGGAACCGGCCCGACCACGGTGGGCCCGGCCGCCAGCGACCCGTACGCCAGCGGCCACCCGCGGCGCACGGCGGGGCTGTGCGGCGTGCTCGCCCCGTCGGCAGCCCAGCCCGCCACCGAGCCCGCGAGCCCGCAGACGACGCCGGTCAGCCCTGCTCCGTAGCCCCGCCCTTGCCCTGCGAGCCGCTGCCGGAAGCGGAGGCGGACCCGGTGCCCGATCCGTTTCCGGTGAACTTGTCGCGGAGCTTGCCGCCCATGTCGGCCGCGCCGCCCGCGATGTCGCCCACGAGCTTGAACAGCGGATCCTTGCTGGTGCGCACCGAGTCGGCGTAGTGCGCGGCGGACTGCCGGAAGGAATCGCCGACCGAGGTGTCCTTGTCCTCGTCCCGCCGGGGGTAGTGGCCGTCCATGATCCGCTGGAAGTCGCGGTTCTCCGACCACTTCTTCAGCTCGGCCGCCCGCACCGTGGTGAAGGGGTGCGTCCGCGGCAGCATGTTCATGATCTTCAGGACGGAGTCGCGCAGGTCGCCGCTCGACTCGTACTCCTCGGCCTGGGCCAGGAAGGCGTCCACGTTCATCTCGTGGAGGTGGTTGCCGCCCGCGACCTTCATCAGCCCGCGCATCGAGGCGTGGACGTCCTGCCCGACCAGCAGCCCGGCCCGGTCCGCCGAGAGCTCCGACTTGCGGAACCACTCCCGCAGCGCCGTCACGATCGCCATGACCGCCACGTTGCCGAGGGGGATCCACGCCACCTTCAGCGCCAGGTTCGTCAGGAACAGCAGGATCGTGCGGTACACCGAGTGCCCCGACAGCGCGTGGCCCACCTCGTGGCCCACCACCGCCCGCATCTCCTCCTCGTCGAGCAGCTCGACCAGGCTCGTCGTCACCACGATGATCGGCTCGTCCAGCCCGATGCACATGGCATTGGGCTTCGGGTCCTGCTGCACGTACATCTGCGGGACCTTCTCCAGGTCCAGGATGTAACAGGCGTCCCGCAGCATCTCGTACAGGTGGGGGAACTGCGCCTCGCCCACCCGCACCGAGTCCGACAGGAACAGCAGCCGCAGGCTGCGCTCCGGCAGCAGCCCGCTCAGCGCCTTGAACACCGTGTCGAAGCCGGCCAGCTTGCGCAGCGCGACCAGCGCCGAGCGGTCCGCCGGGTGCTCGTACGCCCGCGAGGAAATGCCCGGGAACCTCCTGCGGTCCCGCGCCAGCACCTTCTCGAACCCTGTTTGCGTCATAGCGCCCTCCCCTGGATCGGCCTGCCGGCCCTGCGTCTATCCTCTCCAACGCCTGAGTCGGCGTGAGCGTGCCCCAGGCCCCCGCATACGATGTGAGCGAAGTCTCCGCCCGCTCCCCGACTCGATAGGTACCTGCCTGATGAGCCTCTCCACCACCGCCCACAACCTGGTCGTCCTCGCCTCGGAGGGGGCCGGGCAGCACGGCGGCAACCACGACAGCCTCAACCCCTACCTCACCGGCGGCGGTGCGCTCTTCATCCTCCTGCTGATGCTCTGGGTGACCACGCGCCTCAACCGCGACCGCTAGAGCTCTGACCGGCGAACCCTTCCGGTCAGAGCACCGGGTCGCCCCGACCTGGACCGCCGGGACCTCCGGGCCAGTAGGCTCTGCGCTCATGGGAGAGCAGGAGACGCCTACCGGCCCGGTCAAGCGCCGGCTCGGCGTGATGGGCGGCACATTCGACCCGATCCACCACGGGCACCTGGTGGCCGCCAGCGAGGTGGCCGCGCTGTTCCACCTGGACGAGGTGGTGTTCGTGCCGACCGGCCAGCCGTGGCAGAAGTCGCAGCGCGCCGTCTCGCCCGCCGAGGACCGCTACCTGATGACGGTCATCGCCACGGCCTCCAACCCGCAGTTCTCGGTCAGCCGCATCGACATCGACCGCGGGGGTCCGACGTACACGATCGACACCCTGCGGGACCTGAAGGCGCTGAACGACGACGCCGACCTGTTCTTCATCACCGGTGCCGACGCGCTCGCCCAGATCCTGACGTGGCGCAACGCCGAGGAGCTGTTCTCGCTCGCCCATTTCATCGGGGTCACCCGGCCCGGCCACGTCCTCACCGACGACGGACTTCCCGAGGGCGGTGTCTCCCTCGTCGAGGTGCCCGCCCTGGCCATCTCCTCCACGGACTGCCGCGCACGCGTCGCCGAGGGGGATCCCGTCTGGTACCTGGTGCCCGACGGCGTGGTGCGCTACATCGACAAGCGTGAGCTGTACCGGGGAGCCTGAGCTTCCGGAGAGAGGGGCCCCGCGGTGAACGACCGACAGGATCCGTACGACCCGTATGCCACCCACGAGCAGCAGCTCATCGGCTACGACGCGTACGGGCGGCCGGTGTACGGCCAGGCACCCGCGCAGCCCGCCCAGCCCGCCCAGGACTACGGACAGCAGCAGTACGGCTACGACTACCAGGCGCAACCCCCGCAGGGGTACGCCCAGCAGCCGCAGCAGCCGTACTACCCCGAGCCGGCGCCGGCCGCCCAGGACTACGGGCAGCAGGCCCCCGCCTACGGCTACGACACGCAGCACACCCGGCAGGCGCAGCAGTGGATCCCGCAGCAGACGGCCCCCGAGCCCCAGCGGCAGCCCGAAGCCGAGCCCGAGCCCCCGCGGACCGGGCAGGTCCCCCCGCCGCGCCGGCCCGACGCCGAGTCCCAGGCGGGGCGGGACTACCGCACCGAGATGTTCGCGTTCATCGACCAGCCGGACGAGGACTCCGAGGACGTCATCGACTGGCTCAAGTTCACCGAGAGCCGGACCGAGCGCCGTGAGGAGGCCCGACGCCGCGGCCGCAACCGGGTGGTGGCGCTGATCGTCGTCCTCGCGCTGTTCGTCGTCGCCGGCCTCGGCTACCTCTGGTACGCGGGCAAGCTGCCCTTCCTCGACGGTCCCGGGCAGAAGGAGAACGCCGCGGCCGCCGACGCCGGGCCGCAGAAGCGCGACATGATCGTCGTCCACGTGCACAACACCAAGAAGGGCGGCACCTCCTCGGCGCTGCTCGTCGACAACGTCACCACCAAGCAGGGCGCCACCGTCCTGCTGCCCAACACCCTCGGCGTCCCCGGCGCGGACGGGACCTCCACGGGCCTCGGCAAGGCCGTGGAGGAGGGCGGCCTCGGCACCCGCGAGGCCCTCGACTCGGTGCTCGGCACGCACATCGGCGGCACCTGGCGGCTGGACACGCCCTTCCTGGAGAACCTGGTCGAGCTGGTCGGCGGCATCGAGGTCGACACCGACACGGCCGTCCCGGCCGACGACGCCGTCAAGGCGCCGGCCGTGGCCCAGGGCCAGAAGCAGAGCCTGAGCGGCCCGATGGCCGTCGCGTACGCCACCCACCGGGCCCAGGGCGAACCGGAGGCCAAGCAGCTGGAGCGCATGGGCAAGGTGCTGTACGCCGTCCTGCGCAAGGTCCCGAGCGACCCGAAGGCGGCCGCGGTGACGGTCGACAGCATGGGCCAGATCCTCGATCCGGCCCTGAACGCGCAGACGCTCGGCGCCCTGCTGTCGCGGCTCGGCGCGCACGCCAAGGTGGGTGCGTACCGCACCGACGTCCTCGGGGTGAAGCCCGACGGGGGCCTGACGGACGACGCCACCAAGAAGGTCGTCAAGGAGGTGCTCGGCGGCTCCGTCGTGGCGGCGCAGCCCGGTGCGGCCGCGCGCGTGGGCCTCAAGGACGCCACCGGCGACGAGAAGGTGCAGGTCGCGGCGAAGGCGGCGCTGCTGAACGGCGGCTACGACTTCGTGGACGGAGGCAAGGCGGACAAGACCGCGGCCGCCTCGCAGATCACCTACCAGGACGACGCCCAGAAGGACCGGGCGATCGAGGTCGCCAAGACGCTGGGGCTGCCCGAGACGGCCGTGAAGAAGGGCGAGAACGCGGTGAACGCGGACGTCGTGGTGATCCTGGGCAAGGACTACAAGGCGTCCTGAGCCGGAGTCCGGGGGCTCTCACCGGGGGGGTGCGCCCGGGCGGAACGTTCCGCGCGGGCGGTGTCGGCGGTACATGAGACCCTTGTAAGGATCTGCCCGCCAACCCGAAAGCATGGCCAGTGACCGCCACGGACCGCTCCATCGAGCTCATCACCACCGCCGCCCAGGCTGCGGCCGACCGGCTCGCGCACGACATCATCGCGTACGACGTCAGCGACGTGCTGTCGATCACCGACGCCTTCCTGCTCGCCTCGGCGCCCAACGACCGCCAGGTCAAGTCGATCGTGGACGAGATCGAGGAGCGCCTGCTCAAGGAGCTCGGCGCTAAGCCGGTGCGCCGCGAGGGCGACCGCGACGCCCGCTGGATCCTGCTCGACTACATCGACATCGTCGTCCACGTCCAGCACAGCGAGGAGCGGGTCTTCTACGCGCTGGAGCGCCTGTGGAAGGACTGCCCCGAGATCGAGCTCCCCGAGGACGCCAAGCTCACCATCGGCAAGGCCGAGGAGCACGCCAAGCTGCGCGAGGCCGCCGGCGACGACGAGCTGGACGGTGATCTGTTCTGAGCACCACCACCAAGGGCACGACCGGCAGGAAGATCGTCCTGTGGCGCCACGGTCAGACCGCGTGGAACCTGGAACGCCGCTTCCAGGGCTCCACGGACATCGAGCTGACCGAGACCGGAGTGGCGCAGGCGCGCCGCGCCGCCCGGCTGCTCGCCTCGCTGAAGCCGCACGCCATCGTGGCCTCCGATCTCCGGCGCGCGGCGGCCACCGCCGCGGAGCTCGCCGCCGTCACGGGGCTGCCCGTGGAGCACGACCCCGCGCTGCGCGAGACGTACGCGGGCGAGTGGCAGGGCCTGACGCACGACGAGATCCTCGCGAAGTACGGCGAGCAGTACGCGGCGTGGAAGCGCGGCGAGCCGGTCCGCAGGGGCGGCGGTGAGCTGGAGACCGAGGTCGCCGACCGCGCCGCGCCGGTGGTGCTCGAGCACGCCGACCGGCTGCCGCAGGGCGGCACGCTCGTCGTGGTCAGCCACGGCGGCACCATCCGTACGACCATCGGCCGCCTGCTGGGCCTGGAGTCGTTCTACTGGGAGGGCCTGGGCGGGCTCTCCAACTGCTGCTGGTCCGTCCTCGGCGAGGGCGCGCGCGGCTGGCGCCTGCTGGAGCACAACGCCGGCACGCTGCCGGAACCGGTGCTCGGCGACGACGACTGAGCGGCTCCGTGCCGCTCCCCGCGGGGGCTTCCACCCGGATTTCACTTTCCGGCTGGTCACAGGCTAGAGTTCTTCTTGTTCGCAGCGCGGAACACCGGAGACGGGGGGAGCGCGGCGGAGAGCGGGGCTATAGCTCAGTTGGTAGAGCGCCTGCATGGCATGCAGGAGGTCAGGAGTTCAATTCTCCTTAGCTCCACAATCAGGATCCCGTCCCCAACAGGGGGCGGGATCCTTGTTTTTGTACCCTTTGCGATTGCTGACCCCGCACGTACCGGCATGGCAGAATCGGACGGCCGGAGGGGGAGACGACGGCCCGATGCGGGAGGGAGTCGCTGACGGATGGGTGCACACCGGCGGCGGTGCGACTGGTGCAACAACGGCACGCCGATCGTGCGTGACATGGATCCGGTCAACCCCGACTACCAGTACTGGTGCGAGGAATGCGCGCGGGCGCTGATCATAAAAGGCGACCCGATCGAGACGTACCGGGAGCTGGAGGGGGAGCCGATCTACGGCCGGCTGCTCGACGAGCACTGCACGCTCAAGCGGTTCTACCAGTTCGCAAGAGCGTGACGGAATAGGTTAAAACGGACATGGCCCGCGGTCGACGGAAACCGATTTTTGGACCAGGGCCATGACCGTGTAATGTTTGGGACGTCGCCAAGGGGAACCGGAAACGGAAGCCGGGCGGCAGGCAGAACAAGGGGCTATAGCTCAGTTGGTAGAGCGCCTGCATGGCATGCAGGAGGTCAGGAGTTCAATTCTCCTTAGCTCCACAGTGAAGAAGCGGGCCACCCGGATCGGGTGGCCCGCTTCTCGTTGTGCCGACTGCCGACTGCCGACTGCCGACTGCCGACTGCCGACTGCCGACCGCCGATCTGCCGGCTGCCGGTACGGTCCGCGGGGCGGATCAGAGCCAGCCCAGCCGTGCGGCCTTCACCCCGAGCTCGAACCGGCTGGACGCCCCGGCCAGGGCCGACAGATCGGCCACCATCCGCCGCTGGGTCCGCACCGAAACCCCCAGGGCGCGCGCCACCACGGCGTCCGTGACCCCCTCGGCGAGCATGCGCAGCAGTTCCCGCTCCTGCGGGGAGGGCGAACCGGGCGCCGGACCGGTGGCCTCCGCGACCGCCTGCAAGGTCTCGGCGCTCTTCCAGTACGCCGTGAAGAGCGCGTGCAGGGCCCGCACCACCGGTGCGCTGCGCACCAGCAGCGCCGTGGGCTGGCCCGCCTGCGCATCGCCGGGAAGAACGGCCTCCTCGCCGTCCACGATGAGCAGGCGCATCGGCAGGGTGGGCGACAGGCGGATCTCCCCGCCGTGCTCGTCCGCCCAGCGCAGGTAGGTGAGCGCCTGCCGGTCCTTGCCGATGGCGTGCAGGTAGATGCTGCGGAACCGGACGCCGCGCAGGATCGCCTGCTCGTTGAGCGGGCGGCCCGCCTCGATGGCCTCGGGGGTGAGCGAACCCTCGGGCTGGAGCGAGAGCACCTCGCGCTCGCAGCGGCTCGCGAGGGTCTCCAGCCGCGTACGGATCTCGTCCTTGCCGTGCAGGACCTCCGTCCCGCTCGCCGCGTCCGCCCGTCCGGCCGTCACGTACTCGGTGGCCAGCAGGGTCAGGGCGGCCCGGGTCTGGGCCACCCGCTCCTGGCGCAGGGCCAGTTCCTGCTGCTCGCGCTGGAGCATCATCTCCAGGCCCAGATCGGGGCTGACCGCCCGGACGTCGGCGGGGTCGTCCCAGGACGGCCGGAGCAGCGCCAGCTCCACCAGCCGCTCCAGTGACTCCCGCACGCGCTGCTCGGGGATCGACAGCCTCTCGGCCAGCCGGTCCGGGCTCTGCTCGCGGTGCAGGAGTACGGCCCGGTAGACCGCGAGGACATCCGCGTCGAGGGCCGACTGCGTCTGCGACATACCCGTCACCCTTCCGAGGGGGCGTCCCGCGTCCGGGTGCTGTGCGGGACCTCGTCGTAGCGTTCCACGGCCCCGGGCCGGCCGTCTTGGACGAACCCGACGTCCGGGCGGAGGGGCCCGGACGACCCGGGTCAGGCCGTCAGCACGGCGCTGGTGACCTCGCCGCTGACCCGGTCCACCTCGGCGGGACCGGGCCGGGCCGACGCGCGCAGGGCCAGGAACCGCGAGGGGGAGTGGGCGGTCATCGCCTTGAAGTCCCGGTTCAGATGGGCCTGGTCGTAGAACCCCGCCAACGTGGCGGCCTCGGACGGGCGCATCCCGGCCGACAGCGAGCCGAGGACCCGGCGTACCCGCAGCACCCGGGCCGCCGTGCGCGGCGGGAGCCCGATCTGTTCGCGGAAGCGGCGCTCCAACTGCCGTTCGCTCCACGAGGTCTCGGCGGCCAGCGTGTGCACGGGCAGGGTCCCGCCGCTGCGTTCGAGCCGGTCCCACGCCCACACGGTACGGGGGCACGGCGCCGGGCCGTCCCGGATCCACAGCCGCAGCGCCGCGTCGAGGATGCGGAACCGGTCCTGCCAGCCGGCCGTACCGGCCAGGACGCCGCACAGGTCCGGGTAGCGGGTCCCGGTCAGGGCGGAGGTCTCGCCCACCGTGTTGCCCAGCTCGTGCATGTCGACGCCGAAGAGCCGGAACGCGGCCCACGGGCGCAGGGTGACCTCGATGCCGTGCAGGTGGCCGTCGTGCTCGCCGAGGGTGGGGCGGGACACCATCCCGGAGACGAGCGGGGCGGCGGTGTGCACGAGGGTCTGGCCGGTCGCCGCGCACCGGACCCGCAGGGGCCGGCCCCCGAGGTTCAGCACGAGGGTCACCGCCGCGCACGGGATCTCCAGGCGGCGGCGGGGCCGGCCGAGGGCGAGCCGGAAACCGCGGTACCCCAGGACGCCCGGTCGCAGGGCCGGGTGCGGCAGCCGTTGCGCGAACTCCCAGGTGCCCGCCGGACACGCACGTATCCGCATCTGCCTCCCCCTTCGCAAGCGGCCGCGGACGGCCGCTCCCGGTGCCGTGCGCAGGATCCCAGCCTCATCGCAGTCCGCGCCGCCCACCAGCCGGATTTCCGACAACCAGCCGTGCGGGGCGGGCTTGGCAGCTTTGTGTCATGCATCCGGCTGCAGCCCGGCGACCCTTGGGCCGGCTGCCGCGGGGTGCTGTCCTGGGAACAGGCCGGGCACCCGCCCGGGCCCGAAACGGCGCATGACCACGCCACCAACCGACACCGGACATCCCAGGGGGAACCATGCCCAGCACCACGTCATTCGCCGGACGATGTGCCGCTTCCGCAGCGCTCGCCGTGGCGGTCCTCGTACCCCTGCACGCCGCCGCGGCCCACGTCGCCCACGTCCCCGCGGCGGGCGCCGCGCACACCGCCGACCTCGCCGACGGCGCGGGCCCGGGGACCGGCGCGAGGCCGGGGACCGGCACCGGCACGGGGACCGACGACTTCATCTGGAACGTCGCGCCGAAGCCGGCCCCCGCGCCGGGCGCCGCCGCGCATGCCTGACCCCTTCCGCGTGCCGAGCGGCCGTGTCGCCCTGGTGGTCACCCGCTCCCACGCCGTCGGCGGCCCGCTGTGCCGGGCCCTGGCCGCGGAAGGCGCCCGGCTCGCCGTCGCCGGACCTTCGCTCCTGGAAGTCAGCGCCATCTGCGCGGGGTTGGGCCGCCAGGAGACGCCGGGCGCCGTCACCGCCCTGCCCTACCTGATGGCCCCCGGCGCCTGCGGCCCCCGGCGCCTGGTCGCGGCCGTCATGGACGACCTCCAGCGGATCGACGCCCTCGCGCTGGATGCGCTGGACGTGCTGGACGCGCAGGCGGCGGTGCCCGCGGCCGCCCTGGTCGCCGCGGCCGCCCGCGCCATGGTCCGCGGCGGCCGGGCCGGCCGCATCGTGGTCACCGGACCTCCCCGGCTCGATGCGCAGGTGCGGCTGTGGGCCGACGCCTCCCGCGCCCACGGCATCACCGTGAACCTCCTCGTGCCGGCCCCGGGGGCCGCGGAGGACCTGGCGGAGGACCTGGCGGCGGGCACCGCCCTGCTGCTGTCACCGCTCGCCCGCGGCATCACCGGGCAGGCCATCGAGGTCCACGGCAGCGGCGTCCCGCGCCGCCCCTGACCCTTCGGCGCCTCCCCTTCCGCCTTCCCCGCCCTTGTCATCCATGTCATCCATGGCCTCCCGAGGAGGAAGCCCGGTGGACGTATCCGCCTGTCCCCGCACGCCCGGCGAGTCGGTCGACGCCGAGCCCGACGGGGCGCTGCGCCCCGGAGTCCTGCGCTACCGGGGCTTCCGGCGCGCCCAGGGTCCGCCCTGCCGGCACCTGGAGGTGCCCGCCGGCGCCGTGAGCCTGTTGCTGCTGACCGAGGGCGAGCTGCTGCTGGGGCCGCCCGACGGCTCCGGTCCGCTCGTCCCCCACACCGCGGTGGCCTGCGGGCTGCGCACCAGCGGGCTGGCCGTCCAGCACCGGGGGGCCGTCGCCGGAGTCGAGGTGACCCTCACCCCGTGGTGCGCCTACACCCTCTTCGGCGGCGTCCCGCTCGGCCGGCTGGGCCGCGGCCCGCTCGACCTCGCCGAACTGATCGGGCCGCGGGCCGCCGCCCTGCGCGAACGGCTGGCCGGGGCGTCCGGGCCGGCCGCACGGTTCGCCGTACTCGACCGGACCCTCGCGCAGCTGCTGACGGCCGGGCCACCGCCCGCCCCGCCGGTCGTACGGGCCTGGCGCGATCTGCACGCGAGCGCGGGCGGCGCCTCCATTCCCCGGCTGGCCCACGAGGTCGGCTGGTGCCAGAGCCAGCTGGAGCGCCGCTTCCGCGAACAGGTCGGCCTCACCCCCAAGGGCTGTGCGCGCGTCATCCGGCTGCGCAACGCGCTGCGGCTGCTGCGCGGCGGCCTGCCCGGCGCGGAACTCGCCGCGGCCGCCGGTTTTCACGACCAGTCCCATTTGAGCCGTGAATTCAAGTCCATGACCGGCACCACGCTCGGCCGCTATCTCGCGGCAACGGGAAGCTGAATTTCTACAAGACCCGCAGCGAGCCGATCCGCAAAAGTAATGACCACGGAGAGAGGGAAGCGAATCTCCGGAAAGAAGAAACTCCATTCCCCAGACACGGGAGACATCGTGTTCAAGAAGATCGAGGCCATCGGCGACAGCCTGCTCGCCCTGATCGCGCCGAAGACCGAAGCGGCCGCGGCCCCCTGCTACGTCCGCTACTACAAGGCCTGCTGGCAGTGCGCCGGCCGGCCGTGCGAGGCCTGCTGCGACAGCAGCGGCAAGAACTGCCAGTACATCGACTGCCGCTGAATTCCTGCGGTAGCCCCGCCGTCATGAATACGGCCGGCTGAGATTCCGCCCCCGGGCGACCCACAGGTGGTGAACATGCTGTACCTGGCCATCGGAATGCGTTGCCTGATCGGGGCGGTATTTCTGGTCTCCGTCCTCGGAAAGACGGCCGGCCGCGGCGCCTATGCCGCATTCGTCGTCTCGGTGCGGGAGTTGCTCCCGCTCTCCCGCACCGTGACACGGCCGGCCGCCGCACTCGTCGTCCTGGGCGAGGCGGCGATCGTGCCGCTCCTCGCCCTGCCCCAGCCCCTCGCGCACCGGACCGGATTCGCCCTCGCGGCCGCCCTGCTGACCGCCTTCACCGGGGCCGTCGCCCGGTCCCTGCGCCAGGGATCCCGCACCCCCTGCCGGTGCTTCGGCGCCTCGGCCACGCCCCTCGGACCCCGGCACCTGGTACGCAACCTGTTCCTCGCCGCCGGTGCGACCGCCGGCGCGGTGGCCGCCGGGTCCGCCGGGGCCCTGCACCCGGGCGGGGCGCTGGCCGCCGCCTTCGCCGGCCTGCTGCTCGGCGCCCTCGTCACGCTGCTCGACGACCTGCTCTACCTCCTGCGGCCGGCGGCCGTCTGACCGTCCGGCCGCCCCGCACCCTCGACCCGCTACGGAGCCGCCATGTCCCTCCTGATCACCGCAGTGGCCCTGGTCGGGCTGCTCGCCGCCCTCGACCTGCTGCTCACCGTCGGCGTGATCAAGCGCCTGCGCGATCACGCCGCCCTGATCTCTGACAAGGTGAACGCGGAGGCGCCCGTGCCCCTCGGCGTCGGCGAGGAAGTCGGGAACTTCTCCGTGACCAGTGCGGACGACGAGGAACTCACCCTGGCCGACCTCGAAGGCGACACCCTCGTCGCGTTCTTCTCCCCGAACTGCACCCCGTGCAAGGAGAAGCTGCCCGTGTTCACCGAGTACGCCCGGCACTTCCCCGGCGGTCCCCGCCGGGTGCTCGCCGTCATCGCGGGCGGGGCCGAGGGCGGCGGCCGCTTCGCCGAAGCCCTGCGCCCCGTCGCCCGGGTGGTCCGCGAGGACTACAACGGCGAGGTGGGCGCGGCCTTCCAGGCCAAGGCGTACCCCACCCTGCTCCTCGTCGGCCGGGAAGCCGACGGCCGGGTCGTCGTCCGCGACAACCAGGTCGACGTGACCGCCGGCCTCCCGCTCGCGGCATGAGCAGCCGGGAGCGCCGGGAGCGCCGGGAGCGCCGGCAACCGGGGCGCGGCGGCCGCTCCCGGCAGATCCACCGGGCCGACGGCGACCGCGGGCCCACCGTGACCGTGTCGCGCGGCCGGCGCCTCGTCGCCGCCACCGCCCTGGCCGTCGCGGCCGCCCCCGGGGTCCTGGCGGGCTACGTCGTCCTCACCCTGGCCACCGGGGTCCTGCCGGTGGCCGCCGCCTGGTTCACCAAGGCGGTCGTGGACCGCATCTCCGGGGGTCCGGCGGCCGGCGGGCTGGCGGCCCCGGCCGCGCTGCTCGCCGCCACCGGGGTGCTCGCCGCCGTCTTGCCCCAGGTCGCCCAGTACCTGCGGGCCCAGCTCGACCGCCGGGCCGGACTGCTCGCCATGGAGCGGCTGTTCGGCGCCGTCGAGCGGTTCACGGGACTGCGGCACTTCGAGGACCCCGAGTTCCTGGACCGGCTGCGGCTCTCCCAGCAGGCCAGCCGGGTGGCCCCCAACCAGACCGTCGACGCCGCGCTCGGCCTGATCCGCTCGCTGATCACCGGCGCCGGACTGCTCGGCACCCTGCTCCTGTTGAGCCCGCTGATGACGGTGCTGGTCCTGCTGTCCGGCCTGCCGATGCTCCTGGCAGAACTGGACCTGTCCCGGCGCCGTGCGCACACCGTCTGGGCCGTCAGCCCCGCCGAGCGCCGCGAGGCCTTCTACGCCGAGCTGCTCACCTCCGTCCAGGCGGCCAAAGAGGTACGCCTCTTCGCGCTCGGCCCCTTCCTGCGCGGCCGGATGGCCGCCGAGCGGCGGGTCTCCGACCGGGGGCGCGCCGCCGTCGACCGGCGCGAGGTCCTCGTCCAGGCTGGGCTGGCCCTGCTCGCCGCGCTGATGTCGGGCGGCGGCCTGGTGTGGGCCGTGGGCCGGGCGCGGACCGGTGGCCTCACCGTCGGCGACGTGATGATCTTCGTGGCGGCGGTCGCGGGCATCCAGGGGGCGCTGATCTCCTTCGCGGCCGATCTGGCCCGCGCCCACCAGGCGCTGCGCTCCTTCGAGCACTTCCTCACCGTCCTCGCCACCCCCTCCGACCTGCCGGTACCGCAACGGCCCGACCCGCTGCCCGAGTTGCGGCGCGGGATCGAGCTGAAGGACGTCTGGTTCCGCTACGGGCCCGACCGGCCCTGGGTGCTGAGCGGCGTGACCCTGCACATCCCGCACGGCACGACGCTCGGCCTGGTCGGCCTCAACGGCGCAGGGAAATCCACCCTGGTCAAGCTGTTGTGCCGGTTCTACGACCCGACCCGCGGGGCGATCCTGTGGGACGGCGTGGACCTGCGCGACACCGCCCCCGAGGCACTGCGCGCGCGGATCAGCGTGGTCTTCCAGGACTACATGGAGTACGAGCTGACCGCCGCCGAGAACATCGCCCTCGGCGAGCTCACCGCCCTCGACGACCCGGAGCGCATCCGGGCCGCCGCCGACCGGGCCGGCATCCACCGCAGGCTCACGGAGCTGCCGCGCGGCTACGACACCCTGCTGTCGCGCACCTACTTCATGGAGTCCGACAAGGACGACCCGGACCTCGGCGTCGTCCTCTCCGGCGGCCAGTGGCAGCGGCTCGCCCTGGCGCGGGCCCTGCTGCGGCACCGCAGGGACCTGATGATCCTGGACGAGCCCTCCTCGGGCCTGGACGCGGCCGCCGAGCACGAGGTGCACAGCTCGCTCGCCGCGCACCGGGCCGGGCGCACCAGCCTGCTGATCTCGCACCGGCTGGGCGCGCTGCGGATCGCCGACCGGATCGTGGTGCTGGCGGACGGCCGGATCAGCGAGCAGGGCACGCACGGCGAACTGCTCGGCGCCGCGGGGGAGTACGCCCGGCTCTTCGCCCTCCAGGCGGAGGGCTACCGGCCCGCCCCGGAGCCGGCCCCGGGCGCGGTCCGGGCCCCGGCTCCGGACTCCGCACCCCGGACGGAGCCGGTCCGATGAGCGGGCGGGTGCTGCCCGGGGACCCGACGCCCGGCCGGCCCGATCAGCCGTACGGGCCCGAGCTCGCGGCGGCCGGGGGCGAGGGCAGCGCCGCCTGGGCGGGACCGGCGCGCCCCGCCCGGGCTGCGGCCCGCAGCCGCGGGCGCCTGGCGCAGGCGCCGGCCGGGGTGCTGCCGCTCGCGCTGGCCGGAGCGGGGGCCGCCGCGCTGGTCACCGGCGACGCGGGGATCCGTACGGCCGCGGTCGCGGTCCTCGCCGCCGCGGCCCTGTGGTGGGCGCTCAGCCGCCGGTTCGTCGTGGTCACCGTGCGCGGCCCGAGCATGGAGCCGGCGTACCGCGACGGGGACCGGGTGCTCGTCCGGCGCGGCGGCCCGCCCCGCAACGGGGAGGTCGTCGTCGCCGGACACCCCGGTGCAGCCCGGCGCGGCGAGTACGGCCTGCTCATCAAACGGGTTGCCGCCGTCCCCGGCGACCGGATCCCGCGCGTCGGGGTCCCGGCCCTGGCCCGGGCCCCCGGCAGCCGGGTCCCGGACGGCCGGCTGGTCCTGCTCGGCGACAACCGGCCGGTCAGCCTCGACTCGCGGGAACTGGGCTACTTCCCGGCCGACCGGGTTCTGGGCCGCGTCCTGCGCCACCTGCCCGCGCACCGCACGCCCTCGCCCGCCCCGCTTCCCACCGATGGGGAGGAGTGAGCCGCGGCGCCGGTACGGGGCCCGCCGGACCGGGGCTCCCGGACCGGCCCCGGCGCGGTGCCGTCCGGGCCGCGGACGCTACGGGCGCCCGCTGCGGCCGCTGCGGTACTCTGACGCCATGCGTGCCGTACGCCTTCTGCTTACCGAGCCGCGCTGATCAGTACCGACCCTCCGAGACGGTCGGCATCGGCGCGGCGTCCCCTCCTGTGCGAGGGGTTTTTTCGTTTGGGCAGGCAGAGACGGCAGAGACGATCGATGGAGCTTGTAGGAATCATGAGCGAGACGAACACCCCGGCCCCCGAGGCGGCCGAGGGGCACCGTTACACGGCTGCCATGGCCGCCGACATCGAGGCACGCTGGCAGGACGTCTGGGACGCGCAGGGCACGTACGAGGCCCCGAACCCGACCGGTGACCTGGCCGGTGACCCCGAGCTGGTCGCGCGGCCCAAGAAGTTCATCATGGACATGTTCCCGTACCCGTCCGGCGCGGGGCTGCACGTCGGCCACCCGCTCGGGTACATCGCCACCGACGTCTTCGCCCGCCACCAGCGGATGACCGGGCACAACGTCCTGCACACCCTGGGCTTCGACGCCTTCGGCCTGCCGGCCGAGCAGTACGCCGTGCAGACCGGCACGCACCCGCGCGTGTCGACCGAGGCGAACATCGAGAACATGAAGGTCCAGCTGCGCCGGCTGGGCCTGGGCCACGACAAGCGCCGGTCCTTCGCGACGATCGACCCGGACTACTACAAGTGGACCCAGTGGATCTTCCTGCAGATCTACAACTCCTGGTACGACGCGGACGCGAAGAAGGCCCGGCCCATCGCCGAGCTGGTCGCCGAGTTCGAGAGCGGCGCGCGTGAGGTTCCCGCGGGCCGTGCCTGGGCCGCGCTGACCGCGGGCGAGCGGGCCGACGTACTGAACGAGTACCGGCTGGCGTACGCCTCGGACGCACCGGTCAACTGGTGCCCCGGGCTGGGTACCGTGCTGGCCAACGAGGAGGTCACCGCGGACGGCCGCTCCGAGCGCGGCAACTTCCCGGTCTTCAAGGCCAAGCTGAGCCAGTGGAACATGCGCATCACCGCGTACGCCGACCGGCTGCTGGACGACCTGGACGCGCTGGACTGGCCCGAGGCCATCAAGCTGCAGCAGCGCAACTGGATCGGCCGCAGCGAGGGCGCGCGCGTCGACTTCCCGCTGGGCGACGAGGCGATCACCGTCTTCACGACCCGCCCGGACACCCTGTTCGGCGCCACCTACATGGTGCTGGCGCCCGAGCACCCGCTGGTGGAGAAGTTCATTCCGGCCGCCTGGCCCGAGGGCACCCACGACGTGTGGACCGGCGGACACGCCACGCCGGCCGAGGCCGTCACCGCGTACCGCAAGCAGGCCGCCTCGAAGTCCGACGTCGAGCGCCAGGCCGAGGCCAAGGACAAGACCGGTGTCTTCACCGGCGAGTACGCGGTCAACCCCGTCAGCGGCGAGAAGGTCCCGGTCTTCATCGCCGACTACGTGCTGATGGGCTACGGCACCGGCGCGATCATGGCCGTCCCGGCGCACGACGGCCGCGACTTCGAGTTCGCGCGCGCCTTCGAGCTGCCGATGCGCTGCGTCGTGAAGCCGACCGACGGCCGCGGCACCGACCCGGCCGAGTGGGACGACGCCTTCGTCTCGTACGAGGCCGAGCTGGTCAACTCCACGGGCGAGGGCATCGCGCTGGACGGCCTGGGCGTGGTCGAGGCCAAGGCCGCGATCACCGACTGGCTGACCGAGCGCGGCATCGGCGAGGGCACCGTCAACTTCCGGCTGCGCGACTGGCTGTTCAGCCGCCAGCGCTACTGGGGCGAGCCCTTCCCGATCGTCTACGACGAGGACGGCGTCGCCTACCCGCTGCCCGAGTCGATGCTGCCGCTGGAGCTGCCGGAGGTCGAGGACTACTCGCCGCGCACCTTCGAGCCGGACGACGCCGCCTCGAAGCCGGAGACCCCGCTGTCCCGCAACGAGGCGTGGGTCAACGTCGAGCTGGACCTGGGCGACGGGCGCGGCGTCCGCTCCTTCCGCCGCGAGACCAACACCATGCCCAACTGGGCCGGTTCCTGCTGGTACGAGCTGCGCTACCTGGACCCGCACAACGCCTCGGCGCTGGTGGACCCCGAGATCGAGCAGTACTGGATGGGCCCGCGCGAGGGGGCCCCGCACGGCGGTGTCGACCTGTACGTCGGCGGCGCCGAGCACGCGGTGCTGCACCTGCTGTACGCGCGCTTCTGGTCGAAGGTGCTGTTCGACCTGGGTCACGTCTCGTCGGCGGAGCCGTTCCACAAGCTGTTCAACCAGGGCATGATCCAGGCGTACGCCTACACCGACGAGCGCGGTGTGTACGTCCCGGCGGCCGAGGTCGAGGAGCGGGACGGGGCCTGGTTCCATGCGGGCAAGCAGGTCAAGCGCGAGCACGGCAAGATGGGCAAGTCCCTGAAGAACGCCGTCACGCCGGACGAGATCTGCGAGGAGTACGGCGCGGACACCCTGCGCCTGTACGAAATGGCGATGGGCCCGCTGGACGTCTCGCGTCCGTGGGACACCCGGGCCGTGGTCGGCCAGTACCGGCTGCTGCAGCGCCTGTGGCGCAACATCGTCGACGAGGAGACCGGCCGGGTCACCGTCGTGGACGGGGAGCCCGGCGAGGACACGCTGCGCGCCCTGCACAAGGCCATCGACGGGGCCGGCGCGGACATGGCCGGGCTGCGCTTCAACACCGCCATCGCGAAGATCACCGAGCTGAACAACGCGCTGACCAAGGCGGGCCGCCCGCTCGAGCGCCCGGTGGCCGAGGCGCTGGTACGGCTGATCGCCCCGCTGGCCCCGCACATCGCGGAGGAGCTGTGGCACCGCCTGGGCCACACCGACTCGGTGGTCCACCAGGACTTCCCGGTCGCGGACCCGGCCTACGTGGTGGACGAGACCGTGACGTGCGTGGTGCAGGTCAAGGGCAAGGTCAAGGCGCGCCTGGAGGTGCCGCCGACGATCTCGGACGCGGAGCTGGAGCAGCTGGCGGTCGGTGACGAGGCCGTGGTCGCGGCCCTGGGCGGTGCGGAGATCCGCAAGGTGATCGTGCGCGCGCCGAAGCTGGTCAACATCGTCATCTGAGACCGGCCGTCCCCCGCCATGGGGGAGATCCCGTACGGGCAGGTTGGGGGTTCGATGGGAACCCCCGACCTGCCCGCGGCGTTTACGGTGAAGGGGAAGAGCTGACGCCTGGGGAAAGGGGCCACCATGGAGGCCGCGTTGATCATCTTCGCGCTGATGTTGCTGGCCTTCGTCGGCCTCGGCGCGTACGTCACGGTCAAGGCGGTGGGTGCGGCCAAGCGGGGCGTGGAGCGCACGGTCGTCCAGGCGCGGCGCACGGTGGAGGACACCACCCTGAGGGCCAAGAGCTTCGGCCAGGTCGGTGTGGTGGGGGCGCTGGCGCAACTGCGGCTGGACCTGCGGACCTCGATGCGGGCCACGCAGGAGGCGCTGTCCGAGGGGGCTCGGGCGGACGCCTCGCTGAAGGAGTCCCTCGGGCTGTTCGCGCGGCTGAGCGCGCACGGCCGGGAGCTGGACGCGGAGCTCAAGCGACTGGAGCAGGAGCCGGACCGGCAGCGCACCGCCGCGCGCCTTCCCGAACTGCGCGAGCGCACGGCCAAGATCGTCGAGTCCGCGGACTCACTGCGCTGGGCGGCCCGGGACCGGGCCCTGCGCTTCGCGGAGGACGACCTGTCGGTCCTGTCGGCGCAGATCGAGATGGAGTCCGGGGCGCTGCGGGACTGGCAGCGCGAGCCGGCGGACGATCTGGCGGCGGCGGCCGCGGCGTGGGACGCGGCGCAGGGGCAGGGTGCGGCGCAGGCACCGGCGCCCGCTCCGGCTCAGACTCCTGCTCCGGGGGCGGGGCCGGCCGCGCTGGACCAGGGCGCTCCGGCGCCCCAGTACCCCTGGCAGAAGGCGCGCCGGCCGGAGAGCACGACCTGATCGGGGGCGGGTGCGTGCGGGGCCGGGCGGCGTGACGCGGGTGCCGTAGGTCCTGATCGGGGGCGTGCGGGACCCGGCGGTGTGACCCGGGTGCCGTAGGTCCTGGCCGCTGCCGGGGCCGTAGGCTCTGGCCGCTGCCCGGCCATATGCTCTGGCCGCTGCCCAGGCCATAGGCTCTGGCCGCTGCCGGGGACCCGGCCGGCGGCCGCGCCGGGGGCCCCAGGCTGCCGACCCGCCCCCACTGGCGGTAACCTCCGGCTCATGTCCCGCCATGTCGCCATCGTCACCGATTCCACGGCCTACCTGCCCCACCCGGCCATGGCGCGGCACGGAATCACCTCCGTCCCGCTCACCGTGGTCCTCGGCGGCGAGGCCCTGGAGGAGGGCACCGAGATCTCGGCGCGCAGCCTCGCCCTGGCCCTGCAGAAACGCCGCTCGGTCACCACCTCGCGGCCCAGCCCGGAGGAGTTCGTGCGGGCCTACCGGGCGGCCGCGGACGCCGGTGCGACCGGCATCGTCAGCCTGCACCTGTCCGCCGAGTTCTCCGGTACCTACGACGCCGCCGTGGTCGCCGCGCGCACCGCGCCCGTGCCCGTGCGCGTCGTGGACACCGGAATGGTCGCGATGGCCCTCGGCTTCTGCGCGCTCGCCGCCGCCGAGGTGGCCGAGGCGGGCGGATCCGTGGACGAGGCGGTGGCCGCCGCCGAGAAGCGGGCTGCGGACATGTCCGCGTACTTCTACGTCGACACCCTCGACTACCTGCGCCGCGGCGGGCGGATCGGGGCCGCCCAGGCCCTCCTCGGCTCGGCGCTGGCGGTCAAGCCGCTGCTGACCCTGGACGGCGGGCGCATCGAGATGCTGGAGAAGGTGCGCACGGCCTCCAAGGCCATCGCCCGGCTGGAGGAGTTGGCCGTGGAGCGGGCCGGCGCGGGCAGCGTCGATGTCGCGGTGCACCACCTGGCGGCGCCGGAGCGGGCGGAGAAGCTCGCCCAGCGGCTGCGCGAACGCATCCCGGGGCTGGTCGAACTGCACGTCAGCGAGGTCGGTGCGGTGATCGGCGCGCACACCGGGCCGGGGCTGCTGGCGGCGGTCGTGTCGCCGCGCTGATCACCGGAACGGGTGGCGCGGATATCCACAACGGCGTGGTTGTCCACCGGAATTGAGAGCTCCGAACGGGGGCCTGGATGCGCCCCTACCGTCGTGGCATGACTCTTCGAACGCGTACTCCGCATCCGTCGGGCGCCACCAGTGGCCCGGGCCGAACCCGTCTCTCCGACGGCCGTCTGCGCCACCGCCGCGGCCCTGCCGTCCGCCGTGGCCGCCAGGCCCCGCACGTGGAACCGGAGGCCGTGCGCCGCCGGGCCGAAGCCCTGCTGGGCGGCAGCAGTCCGCCGCTGCCGCCGCCCGGGGCGGAGCCCGCGGCCGGGGCTGCCGCGGCCGGGGCCTCCGTGGCCGGGGCGGACCCGGCGGCCGGGGCTTCCGCGGCCGGGCCCGGGGCTGATTCCGGTCGCGCGGCCGCTTCCGCTGCCGCGGCGGGTCGCGCGTCCGGGGCTTCCGCACCCCCGGCCGAGGAGACGGCCGGGCTGTCTCCCCTGGCCGCGCGCAGGCTGGCGCTGCGGGAGCGGCTGCCGGTCTGGTTCCAGACGCGCTGCGGGGTGGAGCCGCGCACCGTGGCCGCCGTCGGGGTGGTGCTCGTCGTCGCGGTCGGATGCGCCGCGCAGCAGTTCTGGTCCGCCCGGCCGCGCCCGGTGACCGCCCCCGCGCTGATCGCCCCGTCGGCGGCGCCGGCGGCTGCCACGGCACCGGCGCAGGCGGGAGGCGCCGCCCGGATCGTGGTCGACATCAGCGGCAAGGTCCGGGACCCGGGCGTGCGCAGGCTGCCCGCCGGGTCGCGGGTCGAGGACGCGCTGGCCGCCGCGGGGGGTGTGCGGCCCGGTACGGACACCACCGGGCTGAACCGGGCCCGGGTG
Organism: Streptomyces sp. NPDC048349; assembly: GCF_040651925.1. Lineage (NCBI taxonomy): Bacteria > Bacillati > Actinomycetota > Actinomycetes > Kitasatosporales > Streptomycetaceae > Streptomyces > Streptomyces sp. NPDC048349. The sequence continues at coordinate 69,891 of NZ_JBEZLA010000030.1, forward strand.
CTGGTGGACGGCGAGCAGGTGCTGGTGGGCGCCCCCGCGCAGGCCCCGCCGGGCGGCAGCGGGAGTGGGGGCGGGCCGGGTCCGGGGCCCCTCAGCCTCGGCTCGGCCACCGTCGAGCAGCTGGACGGCCTGCCGGGGGTCGGGCCGGTGCTGGCGCAGCACATCGTGGACTTCCGCACCGCCCGCGGGGGCTTCCGCTCCGTGGAGGAGCTCCGGCAGGTCAACGGCATCGGCGAGCGGCGCTTCGCCGACCTGCGCACGCTGGTGCGGCCGTGAACGGCCCCGAGCGCGAGGGGCCGACGGACCTCCGGCTGGTGGCGCCGGCCCTGGCCGCCTGGGCGGCCGCCGCCCTCGCCCTGGACGCGCCCGCGGGTTCGACCGCGGTCGGGGTGGGCGTGGGTGCGGCCGCAGCGGGGCTGCTGCTCCTGGCCGCGTGCCGGAGCCCCGGACCGCGCTGGAGGGCGGCTCCGGCACTGGCCGCGGCCCTGCTCTGCGCCTGCGCGGGCGCCGGGGTGGCGGGGCTCCAGCGGGCCGAGGCCCGGGCCGGGCCCGTGGCGGGCCTGGCCCGGGAGCACGCCCGTGTCCTCGCGGAGCTCACCATCGGTTCCGATCCCCGGATCGCCGGCAGCGGGGGCGGGGACGGGCGGGGGAGCGGGCCGCCGGTGGTGGTGCTGGACGCGGTGCTGACCGGGGTGACCGGGCCCGACGGGGCGCGGACCCGGGTCGAGACCCGGGTGCGGGTGCTGGCCGGGCACCCGGGGTGGGCCCGGCTGCTGCCCTCCACCCGGGTGGCGGTCGTCGCCCGGCTGGCCCCGGCGCGGGACGGGGAGCGGGCCGTGGCGCTGCTGCGCCCGTCCGGTGACACCCCGCCCGCGGTGACGGGCGGACCGGACGGTGCGCAGCGGTTCGCCGGGCGGCTGCGCGCCGGGCTGCGCGAGGCCACCGAGGGGCTCGCGCCGGATGCCAGGGCCCTGTTGCCCGGGCTGGTCGTCGGGGACACGTCCCGGGTGCCGCCCGATCTGCACGCGGCGTTCAAGGCCACCGACCTGCTGCACCTGCTGGCCGTGTCCGGGTCCAACCTGACCGTGGTCCTGTTTCTGCTCATCGGGCCCCCGGCCCGTGCGCAGCAGGCCGAACGGCGGGGACTGGCGCCCCGGCTGGGGCTCTCGCTGCGGGCCACCGCCCTGTGCGGGGCGGCCCTGACGCTGGCGTTCGTGGGGGTGTGCCGGCCGGAGCCGAGCGTGCTGCGTGCCGCGGCCTGCGGGGCCGTCACCCTGCTCGCCCTCGCCACCGGGCGGCGCAGGTCCCTGATCCCGGCCCTGGGCGCCGCGGTGCTGCTGCTGGTCCTCTACGACCCCTGGCTGGCCCGCAGTTACGGGTTCCTGCTGTCCGTCCTGGCCACGGGCGCGCTGCTCACCCTCGCACCCCGGTGGAGCGCGGCCCTGCAGCGGCGCGGGATGCGCCCCCGGTTCGCCGAGGCGCTGGGGGCCGCAGCAGCCGCCCAGGCGGTGTGTGCGCCCGTGGTCGCGGTGCTCTCCGCCCGGGTCAGCCTCGTGGCGGTGCCGTGCAACCTGCTGGCCGAACTGGCGGCCGGCCCGGCGACGGTGCTCGGCTTCGCGGCGCTCGGCGTGGCCCCGCTGTGGATGGCCGCCGCACGGGTGCTCGCCTGGTGCGCGGGGGTGCCCGCCGGGTGGATCGCCGGGGTGGCCAGGGCGGGAGCGCGGCTGCCGGGGGCGGAGCTGGCGTGGCCGGGCGGACTCACCGGCGGGCTGCTGCTGGCCGCCGCCACCGTGGCCCTCGTACTCCTCGCCGCCCGGCTCGGCAGGCCGCGGTGGGTCTGCTCAGCGCTGGCGGTGCTGCTGCTCCTGGCGGTGCTGCGGCCGCCGCAGCTCACCCGCACGCTCACCGGCTGGCCCCCGCCCGACTGGAGCTACGTGCAGTGCGCCGTGGGGCAGGGGGACGCCGCGGTACTCGCCCTCGGCCCGGGCGAGGCCCTGGTGGTGGACACCGGGCCGGATCCCGGTCCGGTGGACGCCTGCCTGCGTGCGCTGGGAGTGCGCCGGGTGCCGATGCTGCTGCTGACGCACTTTCACGCCGACCACGTGGGAGGCCTGTCCGGGGTGCTGAGGGGCCGCTCGGTGGGTGTGATCGAGACCACCGCGCTGGAAGAGCCGCCGGGGCAGGCTCAGTTCGTCCACAGGACCGCGGCCGCCGCAGGCGTTCCCGTCGTACGGGCGGCGGCGGGGGAGCGGCGCCGGGCCGGACCGCTGGAATGGGAGGTGCTCTGGCCGCCGGCGGCCGGACCGCCGCCCGAGGGGCCCAACGACGCGAGCGTCGCCCTGCTGGTCCGCAGGGCCGGGCTGACCCTGCTGCTGCTCGGCGACCTCGAACCGCCCGCTCAACAGGCCTTGTTGCGGGATCATCCGCACCTGGGCCCGGTGGATGTCGTCAAGGTCGCGCACCACGGCTCCGCACACCAGGACCCGGGGCTGTACGCACGGATCCGGGCCAGGCTCGCCGTCGTCCCGGTCGGCGCGGCCAATCGCTACGGGCACCCCGCACCCGGTACGCTCGCCCGGCTGCGGGCGTCGGGGGCGGCCGTACTGCGCACCGACACCGACGGGTCGATCGCCGTGTCCGGCACCGGCCCGGAGATGCGGGTGTTTCCGGCCGGCCGGCGGCGGGGGCGACACGGGCATTACGGGCACGGTCATTCTGTTTGCCCCCGACCCGACAGCATGATCGAATTCGTCTTCGCCAGAACGGTCCAAGTCCACACAGCACGGGGGTGCATCAGCCATGTTCGGTCGCCGACGGGGGATGGAGACGGCCGGAAGTTCCAGCCCGCACACATCCGCGACACTGACCCTGCCGCCGACGGCGGGTCTGCTCAGCTGCCGGGTCCTCGACACCGTCCACCAGCCGGTCAGACAGGCCGCGTTCGAGGTGACCGATCCGATCGGGCGCCGGATCGTCAGCGGCGAGACCGACCCGTACGGCGGGTTCACGGCGGTCGTGCCGGAGGGCGAGTACCGGCTGTCCGTCACCGCCGAGGGGTACGCGCCGTTCCACGGGGCGACGCTGGTGGGAGACCCGGCCCAGCCCGGAACCGGGGAGATCGTCCTCGACGCGGTGGAGCCGCCGCTGCTGCCGCAGCCCGGCCACTGGGAGCTCGACCCGGCGCACTCGTCGATCGCGTTCACGGCCCGGCACATCGGCTTCGCACGGATCGGCGGCCGGTTCAACACGTTCGCCGGGGCGGTGCGGATAGCCGACCGCATGGAGGACTCCTCCATGCACGTGATCATCGATGCGGCGAGCATCGACACCGGGGTGCGGCTGCGCGACGACCACCTGAGGTCCGGCGACTTCCTGGACGCGGCCCGGTACCCGACGGTGGAGTTCTACAGCGACCGGTTCATCCACCGCAGCGGCAGCCACTGGACCGTCGCGGGGGCCCTGACCCTCCACGGAGTCAGCCGTTCCGTCACGCTGGACACCCGCTACCTGGGCCTGGGCGCGGGTCTGGAGGGCGAGCAGCGCGCCGCCTGCCGGGCCACCACCGAACTGCACCGCGAGGACTTCACCCTGAACTGGCAGTCGGTGCTGGCGCACGGCATCGCGGCGATCGGTTCGAGCGTGGAAGTGACGCTGGACGTGCAGATCGTCCACAAGGCCTGAGTCCGGCCGGGCTCCTACGGGTGCTCCAGCCAGCCCTCGTACTCGGCGGCGAGGGCGTCCAGCACGGCGGTGTCGAGCCGTTCCCGTGGGTCCTCGACGACCACCAGCCACTGGGCGTCCTCGGCGTCGTCCTCACCGGCCAGGGCGTCGCGCACCAGCTGTGGTTCCTCCGGGAGGCCGAAGCGGTCGACGGCTTCCTGAGCCACCTCCTCGGCGGCGTCACGGTCGGGCAGGACGAGTACATGGCGCAGGTTCACGCGACCATTCTCACGTACCGGGTCAGGGGGGCGGCGGCGCCCCGGACTGTCAGTGCGGCGTGGGATGCTGGAGCCGATGGCCACCAGGAAGAACCCCACCGACGATCCGCTCGCCCCGCTCACCCTCGCGGTGGGGCAGGAGGACCTGCTGCTCGACCGTGCCGTACGGGAGGTGGTGGCGGCCGCCCGCGCCGCCGATGCCGACACGGACGTCCGCGACCTCGCCTCCGAGCAGCTCCAGCCCGGCACGCTGGCCGAGCTGACCAGTCCCTCGCTCTTCTCCGAGCGCAAGGTCCTGATCGTGCGGGGCGCCCAGGACCTGTCCGCCGACACGGTCAAGGAGGTGAAGGCCTACCTCGACGCGCCCTACGAGGAGATCGTCCTCGTCCTGCTCCACGCGGGCGGTGCGAAGGGCAAGGGGCTGCTGGACGCGGCGCGCAAGGCCGGAGCCCGGGAGATCGCCTGCCCGAAGATGACGAAGCCGGCGGACCGGCTGGCCTTCGTACGGGGCGAATTCCGCACGCTGGGCCGGTCGGCGACCCCGGAGGCGTGCCAGACCCTGGTCGACGCGATCGGCAGCGACCTGCGGGAGCTGGCGAGCGCGGCGGCGCAGCTGTGCGCGGACGTCGAGGGGACCATCGACGAGGCCGTGGTCGGCCGCTACTACACGGGCCGGGCCGAGGCCTCCAGCTTCACCGTCGCCGACCGTGCGGTCGAGGGGCGTGCGGCGGAGGCCCTCGAAGCGCTGCGCTGGTCCCTGTCCACCGGGGTGGCGCCGGTCCTGATCACCAGCGCCCTGGCCCAGGCCGTGCGCGCGATCGGCAAGCTGGCCTCCGCCCCGCGCGGGGCCCGCCCGGGCGACCTCGCCCGGGACCTGGGCATGCCGCCGTGGAAGATCGACCGGGTCCGCCAGCAGATGCGCGGCTGGTCGGCGGACGGCGTCGCGGACGCCCTGCGCGCCGTGGCCGCCGCCGACGCGGGGGTCAAGGGCGGCGGTGACGACCCCGAGTACGCCCTGGAGAAGGCGGTCGTCGCCGTGGCCCGCGCGGCCCGCCCCCAGCGCCGCTGACACGCGAAGGCCCCGGCCGCCACCCTGGGGAAGGGCGGAGGCCGGGGCCTTCGGTTACTGCTTGCACTGCTTGTGTGCGCCGCACCCGCGTGGCGAACGCAGGCCGCGTGCGGCGCGGTGTGCCGGTGAAGGAGCGGAAGAGAGGGCCCGCTGGGTCCTTACCGGCGATTCACATCGAGAGCTCAGCCCTGCAGGGAGGCAACCTTGGAGGCCAGCGCCGACTTCTTGTTGGCGGCGGCGTTCTTGTGGATGACACCCTTCGAGACAGCCTTGTCGAGCGCACGCGCGGCGGCGCGGGAAGCCACGGTGGCCTTCTCGACGTCACCGGCGAGGACGGCCTCGCGGGCCTTGCGGATCGCGGTCTTGAGCGAGGACTTGACGGCCTTGTTGCGCAGGCGCGCCTTCTCGTTCGTCTTGTTCCGCTTGATCTGGGACTTGATGTTCGCCACGAAAGAGCCTTTTCAGGTTCAGAGTTTTGTTCTTCGGATCGTGCCTCGACAGCTGAGAGGGCATACGAGACACAGCTGCCCAGGCTACCAGGCACGCTCCTGGCGGCCCAAACCGAGCGCACTGCCCCGTCCATGGGACCATGGGAGCACTCAGACTTCGTTCCGAGTTCCGACTGCGACCGAGAATCAGGACACTGCGTGCCCGCGATCCCCAGCCACGTGCCCGAGCCGAGCCGTACCGACCCGGCGCTGATCCGCAATTTCTGCATCATCGCGCACATCGACCACGGCAAGTCGACCCTTGCCGACCGGATGCTCCAGCTCACCGGTGTGGTCGACCAGCGGCAGATGCGCGCCCAGTACCTCGACCGCATGGACATCGAGCGTGAGCGCGGCATCACGATCAAGTCCCAGGCGGTCCGACTGCCCTGGGCGCCCACCACGGGCGAGGGCCAGGGCAGCACCCACATCCTCAACATGATCGACACCCCCGGGCACGTCGACTTCACGTACGAGGTCTCGCGCTCCCTCGCCGCCTGCGAGGGCACGATCCTGCTGGTGGACGCCGCGCAGGGCATCGAGGCGCAGACCCTCGCCAACCTGTACCTGGCGATGGAGAACGACCTCGCGATCGTCCCCGTCCTGAACAAGATCGACCTGCCGGCCGCCCAGCCGGAGAAGTTCGCCGAGGAGCTCGCGAACCTGGTCGGCTGCCAGCCCGAGGACGTGCTGCGCGTCTCGGCGAAGACCGGCGTCGGCGTGGACGCGCTGCTCGACAAGGTCGTCGCCACCGTCCCGGCCCCGGTCGGCGTCAAGGACGCCCCGGCCCGCGCGATGATCTTCGACTCGGTCTACGACTCGTACCGCGGCGTGGTCACCTACGTCCGTGTGGTCGACGGCCAGCTCAACAAGCGCGAGCGCATCCGGATGATGTCGACCGGCGCCACCCACGAGCTGCTGGAGATCGGCGTCTCCTCCCCGGAGATGACTCCGGCCGACGGCATCGGCGTCGGCGAGGTGGGCTACATCATCACCGGCGTGAAGGACGTCCGTCAGTCCAAGGTCGGTGACACCATCACCAGCCTCAGCAACGGCGCGACGGAGGCTCTCGGCGGCTACAAGGACCCGAAGCCGATGGTCTTCTCGGGCCTGTACCCGCTCGACGGCTCGGACTACCCCGACCTGCGCGAGGCGCTGGACAAGCTCCAGCTCAACGACGCCGCGCTCGTCTACGAGCCGGAGACCTCGGCGGCGCTGGGCTTCGGCTTCCGCGTCGGCTTCCTCGGCCTGCTCCACCTGGACGTGGTCCGCGAGCGCCTCGAGCGCGAGTTCGGCCTCGACCTGATCGCCACCGCGCCCAACGTGGTGTACCGGGTGGTCATGGAGGACGGCAAGGAAGTCACCGTCACCAACCCGAGCGAGTTCCCCGAGGGCAAGATCTCGGACGTGTTCGAGCCGGTCGTGCGGGCCACCGTGCTCGCGCCCACCGAGTTCATCGGCGCGATCATGGAGCTCTGCCAGCAGCGCCGCGGCACCCTGCTCGGCATGGACTACCTCTCCGAGGACCGGGTCGAGATCCGCTACACCCTCCCGCTCGCGGAGATCGTCTTCGACTTCTTCGACCAGCTGAAGTCCAAGACGCGCGGCTACGCCTCCCTCGACTACGAGCCCACCGGCGAGCAGAGCAGCTCCCTGGTCAAGGTCGACATCCTGCTGCACGGCGACAAGGTCGACGCCTTCTCCGCCGTCACGCACAAGGACGCCGCCTACGCCTACGGCGTGCGCCTGGTCGCCAAGCTGCGCGAGCTCATCCCGCGGCAGGCCTTCGAGGTGCCGATCCAGGCCGCGATCGGCTCGCGCGTCATCGCCCGCGAGACCATTCGCGCCATCCGCAAGGACGTCCTCGCCAAGTGCTACGGCGGTGACATCTCCCGTAAGCGGAAGCTGCTGGAGAAGCAGAAGGAAGGCAAGAAGCGGATGAAGATGGTCGGCTCCGTGGAGGTCCCGCAGGAGGCCTTCATCGCCGTCCTCTCCAGCGACGAGTCCGGCGGCAAGAAGAAGTAGCGCCGCCCGCGCCCGCTGCGGAAGCAGGCCCCCACGCTCCGGCGTGGGGGCCTCTTTCGTTATGAACCGGCCGCTTGCGGGCCCTTACGAAGGCGGCGGACGGCCTCTAGTCTGATCACTGCTCGATGGTTACTCGCCAGTCACCTGCTGGTTACGTCTCAAACCCCGCCTGTCCCGATGCGCCCCGCCAGGCGCCCCACGCCCACGCACTGCCGCGTGGTCCGGTCCGGAGGATGTCGTGAGCGACACACAGACCTTGATCGAGAACCGCCCGCCCACGGTGGCGGCCCTCTTCCTTGAGCGCGTGGCCGCCACGCCCCATACGGAGGCGTACCGGTACCCGGTGCCCGCGGCCGGCGGCCAGGGCCCCGACGACTGGAAGTCGCTCAGCTGGGGCCAGGCGGCCGAGCGGGTCTTCGCCATCGCCGCCGGCCTGATCGACCTGGGCCTCGGGCCGGAGCAGCGGGTCGCGCTCGCCTCCAACACCCGGGTCGAGTGGATCCTCGCCGACCTCGGCGTGATGTGCGCGGGCGGCGCGGTCACCACCATCTACCCGAGCACCAACGCCGAGGAGTCGGCGTACATCCTGGCGGATTCCGAGAGCCGCGTGCTCATCGCCGAGGACGGCAAGCAGCTGGCCAAGGCACGCGAGCGCCGCGCCGACCTGCCGAACCTCGCCCACGTGGTGGTCGTGGAGACCGCCGACGCGGTGGCCGCCGAGGGCGACCCGGACGGCTGGGTGCTCTCGCTCGCCGATCTGGAGGCGCGCGGCAAGGAGTACCTCGCCAAGCATCCCGAGGCGGTCAAGGAGCGGATCGGGGCCATCACGGCCGACCAGCTCGCCACCCTCATCTACACCTCCGGCACCACCGGCCGCCCCAAGGGCGTCCGGCTGCCGCACGACAACTGGTCGTACATGGCCAAGGCCACCGTCGCCACCGGCCTGATCACCAAGGACGACGTCCAGTACCTGTGGCTGCCGCTGGCCCACGTCTTCGGCAAGGTGCTGACCTCCGGGCAGATCGAGGTCGGCCACGTGACCGCCGTCGACGGCCGGATCGACAAGATCATCGAGAACCTGCCGATCGTGCAGCCGACGTACATGGCGGCCGTCCCGCGCATCTTCGAAAAGGTCTACAACGGCGTCGCGGCCAAGGCCCGGGCCGCCGGCGGGGCCAAGTACAAGATCTTCCAGTGGTCGGTCGGCGTGGCCCGCGAGTACGCCAAGGTCACCCAGGACAACTTCCGCCGCACCGGTCAGGCGACGGCCCCCTTCGGGCTCGCCACCAAGCACAAGATCGCCGACGCGCTCGTCTTCTCCAAGCTCCGCGAGGCCTTCGGCGGCAACCTGCGCGCCGCCGTCTCCGGCGCCTCCGCCCTGGCGCCCGAGATCGGCTACTTCTTCTCCGGCGCCGGCATCCACATCCTCGAGGGCTACGGCCTGACCGAGTCCAGTGCCGCCTCCTTCGTCAACCCGGGCGAGGCCTACCGCACCGGCACCGTCGGCAAGCCGCTCCCCGGCACCGAGGTCCGCATCGCCGACGACGGCGAGGTCCTGCTGCGCGGCCCCGGCATCATGCAGGGCTACCACGGCAAGCCCGAGCAGACCGCCGAGGTCCTGGAGTCCGACGGCTGGCTGCACACCGGTGACATCGGCGAGCTGTCGCCCGACGGCTACCTGCGCATCACCGACCGCAAGAAGGACCTGATCAAGACCTCGGGCGGCAAGTACGTCGCCCCGGCCGAGGTCGAGGGCCAGTTCAAGGCGATCTGCCCGTACGTGTCGACCATCGTCGTGCACGGCGCCGACCGGAACTTCTGCTCCGCCCTGATCGCGCTCGACGAGCCGTCGATCCTGGTCTGGGCGGCCGAGAACGGGCTGGAGGGCAAGACGTACGCGCAGGTGCTGGCCGCGCCGGAGACCAACCGCCTGATCGAGACGTACGTCCAGACCCTCAACGAGGGCCTCCAGCGCTGGCAGACGGTCAAGAAGTTCCGGATCCTGCCGCGCGACCTGGACGTCGAGCACGGAGACCTCACGCCCAGCCTCAAGCTGAAGCGCCCGGTCGTCGAGCGTGAGTTCAAGCACCTGATCGACGAGATGTACGAGGGCGCGCGCGAGGCCTGACGCCTCGATGCGGGCCGGGCGCGGGGAGGCCGGGCGGGCGGGGCGGTGGGGCCGCCCCGCAGGCCACGCCCCCGGGCTGCGCCCGCCCGCGGGCCGTGTGCCGGGGCTCCGCCCCGGACCCCGCGCCTCGAGCGCCGGAGCGGCTGGATCGTGCCGGCCCGACGTCCGAGGCGCGGGTCGGCGCTCGAGGTGCGGGATGATGGGTGCATGCCTTCCGCACTCCCCGACGGTGAACCCATGCCCGAAGACGGCTCGCTGCCGTCGCACGCCCTGGCGGGCGCGGGGGACCGTCCGCTCGGCTTCTACCTGCACGTTCCGTACTGCGCCACGCGCTGCGGGTACTGCGACTTCAACACCTACACGGCCACCGAGCTGCGGGGTACCGGAGGCGTGCTCGCGTCGCGGGAGAACTACGCCGACACCCTGATCGACGAGGTCCGCCTCGCCCGGAAGGTGCTCGGGGACGACCCGAGGGCCGTGCGGACCGTGTTCGTGGGCGGCGGCACCCCGACGCTGCTGCCCGCCGGGGACCTCGCACGGATGCTCGCGGCGATCCGGGACGAGTTCGGCCTGGCCGAGGACGCGGAGATCACCACCGAGGCCAATCCGGAGTCCGTGAATCCGCAGTACCTGGCAGAGCTGCGGGCCGGCGGCTTCAACCGGGTCTCCTTCGGCATGCAGAGCGCCCGGCAGCACGTCCTGAAGGTGCTGGACCGCACGCACACCCCCGGGCGCCCGGAGGCCTGCGTCGCGGAGGCCCGGGCGGCGGGCTTCGACCACGTCAACCTGGACCTGATCTACGGGACGCCGGGGGAGTCGGACGAGGACTGGCGGGCGTCGCTCGCGGCCGCGCTGGGCGCCGGGCCCGACCACATCTCGGCGTACGCGCTGATCGTGGAGGAGGGCACGCAGCTGGCGCGCCGGATCCGCCGGGGCGAGGTCCCGATGACGGACGACGACGTGCACGCCGATCGCTACCTGATCGCGGACGAGGTCATGGCCGCGGCCGGGTACTCCTGGTACGAGGTGTCGAACTGGGCCGCCTCGGAGGCCGGCCGCTGCCTGCACAACGAGCTGTACTGGCGCGGCGCCGACTGGTGGGGTGCCGGGCCGGGTGCGCACTCGCACGTGGGCGGGGTGCGGTGGTGGAACGTCAAGCACCCGGGCGCGTACGCCGCCGCACTGGCGCAGGGCCGCTCACCCGGCGCGGGGCGGGAGCTCCTGTCCGAGGAGGACCGGCGCGTCGAGCGGATCCTGCTGGAGCTGCGCCTGGTGGACGGGGCGCCCTTGTCCCTGCTCGCCCCGGCCGGACTGGCCGCCTCCCGCCGCGCGCTGGCGGACGGACTGCTGGAGGCGGGGCCCTACGCCGCCGGGCGGGCCGTGCTGACCCTGCGGGGTCGGCTGCTGGCCGACGCGGTGGTCCGGGACCTGGTGGACTAGGGCGTCTGGGCCCGGCCCCGCGGGGCGGTGGAGAGATCAGGCCGTGACGTGGTCGATCAGGTGTTCCACGGAGCCCAGCAGGGTCGGTTCCAGGTCCTTGTAGGAGGTCACCCGGGACAGGATGTGCTGCCAGGCGGCGCCGGTGTTCTCCGGCCAGCCCAGGGCGCGGCAGACACCCGTCTTCCAGTCCTGGCCGCGGGGGACCACCGGCCACGCCGGGATGCCCAGGGCGGACGGCTTCACCGCCTGCCAGACGTCCACGTACGGGTGACCCACGATGAGGACGTGCGGGGAGGTCACCGACGCCGCGATCCGGGATTCCTTGGAGCCCGGGACGAGGTGGTCCAGCAGGATCCCCAGGCGGGCGTCCGGGGCCGGGGCGAAGTCGGCGACGATCGCCGGGAGGTCGTCGATGCCCTCCAGGTACTCCACCACCACGCCCTCGATGCGCAGGTCGTCTCCCCAGACCTTCTCGACCAGCTCCGCGTCGTGGCGGCCCTCCACGTAGATGCGCCCGGACCGCGCCACCCGCGCCCGGGCCCCGGGGACGGCGAGCGAGCCCGACGCGGTCAGACGGGGGGCCGAGGGGGCGCGTGACGGACGGACGAGGGTGACCACGGCCCCGTCCAGCAGGAAGCCCCGCGGCTCCAGCGGGAACACCCGCCGTTTGCCGAAGCGGTCCTCCAGGGTCACGGTGCCCGCCTCGCAGGCCACCACCGCGCCGCAGAAGTCCGTACCGGCCACCTCCACCACCAGATCGGGCTCCGCGGCCACCTCCGGCACGGCCTTGGGGTGCTTCCACTGGGGGGTCAGGTCGGGGGAGTACTCGCGCATCCGGCCGAGCGTAGGAGAGGTGCGGCGATCATGCCTACGACACGCCGAAACGGGCGGCCAGTGTGGCGCGTTGCGCACGGACGAAGCCCGCGTCGACCACCGCTCCGTGACCCGGCACGTACAGTGCATCGTCCCCGCCCAGCGCCAGCAGCCGATCCAGGGCGGCGGGCCACTGGCGGGGCACCGCGTCCGGGCCCGCCGAGGGGGCGCCCGACTCCTCGACGAGGTCCCCGCAGAACACGGTCTCGCGCTCGCCCGGCACGAAGACCGCCAGGTCGTGGCGGGTGTGCCCGGGCCCCACATTGGCCATCAGCACCTGAACCCCGCCCAGCTCCAGCGTCCACTCGCCCGACACCAGGTGCCGGGGCGCCACCAGCAGGTCCACCGCCTCGGCGGCCTCCTCCTGCGCCAGGCCGTGCCGCACCGCGTCCGCGCGCAGCTCCTCGTGGCCCGTGGCGAGCAGCGCGTCCAGCCCGACCGCCCCGTACACCTCGGCCCCCGCGAAGGCGGCGCCGCCCAGGACGTGGTCGAAATGGCCGTGCGTGAATGCGATATGGGTCACGTCCCGGCCCGCCAGCCGCTTCGCCTGCGCCCGCACACCGGAGCCCTCGCGCAGGCACGAACCGGGGTCGACGAGGAGCACGGAATCGTCCCCCACCACCAGTCCCACCGTGCAGTCCCACACCGGCAGCCGCCGGCGGCCGGTCCGCCCGGTCAGCCTTTCCCAGCCCGCCTCTTCCCAACGCACGTCCATGCCGCGACGCTACCCTGGCGGGCCTCCCTTGCCAGGGTCTTACTACCCGGCCGTACACTGAGCGGGGGTCTCTGGCACTCGAACGGCCAGAGTGCCAACGAACGCCAACGAGCGCCAACGATCAAGGCAACGGACCACAGCTGGAGGTGTGCGCGATGCTCAGCGAACGCAGACTCGAAGTGCTGCGCGCCATCGTCCAGGACTACGTCGGGACGGAGGAGCCGGTCGGCTCCAAGGCGCTCACCGAGCGGCACCGTCTCGGAGTCTCGCCCGCCACCGTGCGCAACGACATGGCCGTGCTGGAGGACGAGGGCTACATCGCCCAGCCCCACACGAGCGCCGGCCGGATCCCCACCGACAAGGGCTACCGCCTCTTCGTCGACAAGCTGGCGGGAGTCAAGCCGCTGTCGACGCCCGAGCGCCGGGCCATCCAGAACTTCCTCGACGGCGCCGTCGACCTGGACGACGTGGTGGGCCGGACGGTGCGGCTGCTCGCGCAGCTGACCCGGCAGGTCGCCGTCGTCCAGTACCCGAGCCTGACCCGCTCGACCGTCCGGCACGTGGAGCTGCTCTCGCTCGCTCCCGCGCGCCTGATGCTCGTACTGATCACGGACACCGGACGCGTCGAGCAGCGCCTGATCGACTGCCCGAGCCCCTTCGGGGAGACCTCGCTGGCCGATCTGCGGGCCCGGCTCAACAGCAGGGTCGTCGGGCGCCGGTTCACCGACGTGCCCCCGCTCGTGCAGGACCTCCCCGAGTCCTTCGAGGCCGACGACCGCGGCACGGTGTCCACCGTGCTCGCGACGCTCCTCGAAACCCTGGTCGAGGAAGCCGAAGAGCGGCTGATGATCGGCGGCACCGCCAATCTCACTCGCTTCGGACACGATTTTCCCTTGACGATCAGGCCGGTGCTCGAAGCGCTGGAGGAGCAGGTCGTGCTCCTCAAGCTGCTGGGCGAGGCCAACGAATCGGAAATGGCCGTACGGATCGGGCACGAGAACGCCTACGAGGGGCTGAACTCCACGTCGGTCGTCTCGGTCGGTTACGGTTCGGGCGGCGAAACGGTCGCCAAACTCGGCGTGGTCGGACCGACCCGCATGGACTACCCCGGAACGATGGGAGCGGTACGCGCAGTGGCACGTTACGTCGGACAGATCCTGGCGGAGTCGTAAGTGGCCACGGACTACTACGCCGTTCTCGGCGTGCGCCGCGACGCATCGCAGGACGAGATCAAGAAGGCCTTCCGGCGCCTCGCGCGTGAACTCCACCCGGATGTGAATCCGGACCCGAAGACGCAGGAGCGCTTCAAGGAGATCAACGCGGCCTACGAGGTGCTCTCGGACCCGCAGAAGAAGCAGGTCTACGACCTCGGCGGCGACCCGCTGTCCTCCTCGGGCGGCGGTGGCGGCGCGGGCGGCTTCGGTGCGGGCGGCTTCGGCAACTTCTCCGACATCATGGACGCCTTCTTCGGCCAGGCCTCGCAGCGCGGCCCGCGCTCGCGGACCCGGCGCGGCCAGGACGCGATGATCCGCCTGGACCTGGAGCTGGACGAGGCGGCCTTCGGGACCACCAAGGACATCCAGGTCGACACGGCCGTCGTCTGCACCACCTGCTCCGGAGAGGGTGCCGCCCCCGGCACCTCCGCGCAGACGTGTGACATGTGCCGCGGCCGCGGTGAGGTCTCGCAGGTCACCCGGTCCTTCCTGGGCCAGGTCATGACCTCGCGCCCCTGCCCGCAGTGCCAGGGCTTCGGCACCGTCGTCCCGACCCCGTGCCCCGAGTGTGCGGGCGACGGCCGGGTCCGCTCCCGCCGCAGCCTCACCGTCAAGATCCCGGCGGGTGTCGAGAACGGCACCCGCATCCAGCTCGCGGGAGAGGGCGAGGTCGGCCCCGGCGGCGGCCCCGCCGGTGACCTGTACGTGGAGATCCACGAGCTGCCGCACCCGACCTTCCAGCGGCGCGGGGACGACCTGCACTGCACGGTCACCATCCCCATGACAGCCGCGGCCCTGGGCACCAAGTGCCCGCTGGAGACGCTGGACGGCATGGAGGAGATCGACATCCGGCCCGGCACCCAGTCCGGCCAGGCCATCCCGCTCCACGGGCGCGGCGTCACCCACCTGCGCGGCGGCGGGCGCGGCGACCTGATCGTCCACGTCGAGGTGACCACCCCCGGCAAGCTGGACGCCCAGCAGGAGGAGCTGCTGCGCCAGCTGGCGAAGCTGCGCGGCGAGGAGCGGCCGACCGGCCAGTTCGCGCCGGGCCAGCAGGGGCTGTTCAGCCGCCTGAAGGACGCCTTCAACGGCCGCTGACCACCCGCGGCCCCTCATCGGCGAGCCCGGCCGGGGATGCCCCCGGCCCGGCTCGCCGTATGCGTTCCGGCCGCGCCGGGAAGCGGACTATGCCAGGCGAATGCCGTGATTCGGCCCCCTGAGCGGGACATGGCACGATGCAGGGCATGTCCTCGGCAGCGAACGGTCTCTGCGCTTACCCGATCGTGCAGGCCCCCATGGCGGGCGGCGCCTCCTGTCCTCCGCTCGCCGCCGCCGTGTGCGAGGCGGGCGGACTGGGCTTCCTGGCCGGCGGCCACAAGACCGCCGACGGCATGTACCAGGAGATCAAGCGCGTGCACGCGCTCACCCGGCGCCCCTTCGGGGTGAACCTCTTCATGCCGCAGACCGGCCACGTGGACCCGGCCGCCGTCGAGGCGTACCGCGGGCAGCTGGCCGGCGAGGCCAGCTGGTACGAGATCTCGCTGGCCGACGAGGACGTCATCGGCACCTGCGACGACGGCTACGAGGCCAAACTCGCCATCCTCCTGGAAGACCCGGTCCCGGTCGTCTCCTTCACCTTCGGTGCTCCCGCGCCCGCGGTCCTGGCCGCCCTGCGCAGGGCCGGTACGTACACCGTCGTCACCGCGACCTCCGTCGAGGAGGCACGCAGCGCGCAGGAGGCCGGGGCGGACGCCGTCTGCGTCCAGGGCGTGGAGGCCGGCGGCCACCAGGGCACCCACCGGGACGACCCCCAGGCCGACGGCACGGCGTCGGTGGGTCTGCTCGCGCTCGTGGCCCAGGTACGGGAGGCGGTCGCGCTCCCCATCATCGCGGCGGGCGGACTCATGCGGGGCTCGCAGATCGCCGCGCTGCTCGCGGCGGGCGCGGAAGCGGCCCAGCTGGGGACGGCCTTCCTGGCCTGCCCGGAGTCGGGAGCGGATCCGCTGCACAAGAAGGCGCTGACGGACCCGCTGTTCGTACGGACCGAGCTGACCCGGGCGTTCTCCGGACGGCCGGGGCGGGGCCTGGTCAACCGGTTCATGCGCGAGCACGGACCGTACGCCCCCGCCGCCTACCCGCAGGTCCACCACCTGACCTCGGGGCTGCGCAAAGCGGCCGCCGCGGCCGGGGACCCGCAGGGCATGGCCCTGTGGGCGGGCCAGGGGCACCGGCTGGCGCGGGCGCTGCCGGCCGGGGAGCTGATGGAAGTGCTGGCGGCCGAACTGGCCGAGGCGCAGAGCACGTTGAAGGCAATGCAGATGAGGAGTGCGTCATGACCGCCCCGGTGTTCGTGGTCGAAGGGGTCCCCGCGGGACCGGAGTTCGTCCTGGACGGCCCGGAGGGCCGGCACGCGGTGTCCGTGAAGCGGCTGAACCCGGGCGAGGCGGTGGTCCTCACGGACGGCCGGGGCGGCTGGGCCGAAGCGGTCGTCAAGGCGGCGGAGGGCAAGGACCGGCTGGTCGTGACCGTGTCCGGGGTCTTCGAGGAGCCCGAGCCGGCCGTCCGGATCACCGTGGTCCAGGCCCTGCCCAAGGGAGACCGGGGCGAGGTGGCCGTGGAGACCATGACCGAGACGGGCGTGGACGCGATCGTGCCGTGGCAGGCCTCGCGCTGCATCACCCAGTGGCGCGGCGACCGGGGGGCCAAGTCCCTGGCCAAGTGGCGGGCCACCGCCCGGGAGGCGGGGAAGCAGTCCCGCCGGGTCCGCTTCCCCGAGGTGGCCGAGGCCATGTCCACCAAGCAGGTGGCGGTCCTGCTGGCCGGCGCCGACCTGGCGATGGTCCTCCACGAGGACCGCGACACACCCTCCGAGGCCCTGGCCGAGGCCGCGCTCCCGGCGACCGGGTCCATCGTGCTGGTCGTCGGCCCGGAGGGCGGGGTCTCCCCGGAGGAACTGGCCGTCTTCGCCGGGGCCGGGGCCCGGCCGTACCGCCTGGGCCGCTCCGTCCTGCGCACCTCCACGGCCGGCACCGCCGCGACGGCGGTGCTGCTGGCCCGCACCGGGCGCTGGGCCTAGGGGGTGTCTGACGGAGGTCCGCGGCGTCGCGGTGCCCGGCACGCACTCTCGCCGCACCGGCCGAAAGCCCAAGTACGTCCAGTACGGG